>NZ_JBFTZS010000198.1:0-11860 GCF_056406675.1 Caulobacter sp. P1_B12_2
GGTCGGCGTCGGCGAGGCCACCMTCCCGCCCATCCTGACCTTCAACAGCATGCTGGGGATCGACGAGCGCGAGTTCATGCGGGCCACCCGCGCGACCTTCAAGCTGGGCATCGAGTTCCGCGACTGGACCCGCCTGGGCGATCGCTACATTCACCCGTTCGGGACCTTCGGCCTGGATATCGAGGCCATCAAGTTTCACCAGATCTGGCGCAAGGTGCGCGACAAGGTCGGGCCCATCGAGGACTTCAACCTGGCGGCCGTCGCCGCGCGCCAGAACCGCTTCGCCATGCCCGACCCCGATCCGGCCAAGGTGCTGTCGAGCCTGAAATACGCGTTCCACTTCGACGCCGGCCTCTACGCCCGCTTCCTGCGCGGCTTCGCCGAGGCGCGCGGCGCGACGCGGGTCGAGGGCAAGGTCGCCGACGTCGCCCTGCGCGGCGAGGACGGCTTCCTCCAGTCGGTTACCCTGGAGGACGGCCGCGTGTTCGAGGCCGACCTGTTCATCGACTGCACGGGCTTTCGCGCCCTGCTGATCGGCCAGACCCTGGGCGGCCGCTATCTGGACTGGAGCCACTGGCTGCCCAACGACCGGGCCGTGGCCATCCCCTGCGACACCGCGGGCGACGGCCTGACGCCCTACACCCGCGCCACCGCCGACAAGGCCGGCTGGCGCTGGCGCATCCCGCTGCAGCACCGCACCGGCAACGGCTACGTCTATTCCAGCGCCCATATCGGCGATGACCAGGCCCTGGACAGCCTGATGGCGGGCCTGGACGGGCCAGCGCGGGCCGACCCCAATTTCCTGCGCTTCACGGCCGGCCGCCGGGAGCGGGCCTGGATCAAGAACTGCGTCGCGATCGGCCTGTCGTCGGGCTTCCTGGAGCCGCTGGAGAGCACCAGCATCCACCTGATCCAGGCCGGGATCACCAAGCTGCTGGCCCTATTCCCGGACAGGGGCTTCGATCCGCTGGAGATCGACGAATACAACCGCCTGACCGCCCAGCAGGTGGAGTTGGTCCGCGACTTCATCATCCTGCACTTCAAGGCCACCGAGCGGTCGGATACGCCCTACTGGGACCACGTCCGGACCATGGAGATCCCCGACAGCCTGGCGCGCAAGATCGACCTGTTCGCCGGGCGCGGGCGGCTGTTCCAGTCAGACTACGACCTGTTCGCCGAGCCTAGCTGGATCGCCGTGCTGCTGGGCCAGGGGATCATTCCTCGCCAGTACGACGCCCTGGTCGACACCCTGCCCGAGGCCGCCCTTGTCGAACGCCTGAAAAGGATGTCGGCCCTGATCGGCCAGACCGCCCAGGCCATGCCCGGCCACCAGGCTTTCATCGCCCGCTATTGCGCCGCCGACGTCGGAGTTCCCGCATGACCGACCAACGCCTGCGCAAGATCGTCATCGTCGGCGGCGGCACGGCCGGCTGGATGACGGCGGCCGCGCTGGGCCGTTTCCTGAAGGACGGCCACACCCAAGTGACGCTGATCGAGTCCGAGGAGATCGGCACGGTCGGGGTCGGCGAATCCACGATCCCGCAGATCAACATCTTCAACCGCATGCTCGGCCTGGACGAAAACGAGTTCGTCCGGCGGACCAAGGCGACCTTCAAGCTGGCCATCGAATTCCGCGACTGGAAGCGGATCGGTCACGACTACTACCACCCGTTCGGCCCCTATGGCGTCGATATGGAGGGGGTGTCGTTCYACGCCTACTGGCTGCGGCTGAAGGCCATGGGCGAGGCCGCCGACCTGACCGACTATTCGCTGCAGGCCCTGGCCTCGGCGCAGAGCAAGTTCATGCGGGCCAACGGCCAGCTCAACTCGCCGCTGGGCACGCTGTCCCACGCCTATCATATCGACGCCGGTCTCTACGCCCGGTTCCTGCGCGGCTACGCCGAGGAACGCGGCGTGCGCCGGCGGGAGGGCAAGATCGTCGACGTCCACCAGCGGGCCGAGGACGGCTTCGTCGAGGCGGTGACCCTACAGAGCGGCCAACGGGTCGAGGGCGACCTGTTCATCGACTGCTCGGGGTTCCGGGGACTGCTGATCGAACAGACCCTGAAGACGGGCTTCGAGGACTGGTCGCACTGGCTGCTCAACGACCGCGCCGTGGCCGTGCCCTGCACGCTGGGCGGCTCGAACCAGCCCGTGACCCGCGCCACGGCCCGCCCGGCCGGCTGGCAATGGCGCATTCCGCTGCAGCACCGCCTGGGCAACGGTTACGCCTATTCCAGCGAGCACATCAGCGAGGACGAGGCGACCGCCTATCTGCTGGCCAACCTGGACGGCGAGCCGCTGATCGATCCGTTCACCCTGCGCTTCAAGGCGGGGCGGCGGAAGAAGAGCTGGAACAAGAACGTCGTGGCCATCGGCCTGTCGGCCGGCTTCATGGAGCCGCTGGAAAGCCAGAGCATCCACCTGATCCAGGTGGGGATCTCGCGCCTGCTGGCCATGTTCCCCGACAAGCGTTTCGAGACGCCCGACATCGACCGCTACAATCGGGTGATGCAGTTCGAGTACGAGAAGATCCGCGACTTCCTGATCCTGCATTTCCACGCCACCCAGCGAAACGACACGCCCTACTGGGACTATCTGCGGGAGATGCCGATCCCGGACTACTTGGCCGACAAGATGGCGGTGTTCAAAAGCTATGGCCGCGTGTTCCGCGAGAACGAGGAGCTGTTCAACGACACCAGCTGGTTCGCGGTGATGATCGGCCAAGGGATCGAGCCGCGCGGCCATGACCCGATGGCCGACGTGATGTCCGACCACGATCTGCGGGCCAAGATGGACAACATTCGCGCCGTCATCGCCAAGTCGGCGGAGGTCATGCCCGACCACATGCGGTTCATCGCCGACAACTGCGCGGCTTTAGGCGCCCCGTACGCGTAAACGCCCATCAGCGCTCCGACGAAGCCGCCGGCCGTCTTGGTGCTGAGGATCGAGCCGTCGGCGTCGGCTTTCAGGGTCGTCCACCGTCCCTTCGCCTGGCCGTAGGAGAAGTCGTAGGCTCCGCCCCGTGCGTCTATCTTTAGATAGACCGGCTGGCCGGTCTTCAGGGTGATCGGAGCGCTGGCCAGCACCACGCCGTCAACCGGGTCCTCAGGACCGGCCCGCCGCTCGAGCCGCACCACCGTCTTGCCGCCTTCCAGGGCCACGCCCAGGAAATAGTAGAAGTCGTCGTTCTGGATCACGACCATGCCGGCCTTGTCGCCGGGCCGGGTCGGGACATAGCGGACGGCCGTCGAGGCGCTGGCGTTCAGGTGCTGCTGGCGGCGGCCCCAGAACGAGGGCTGGACCTTGCCTCCCAGCTTCTGGTCGCGGGCCTCCAGCACCAGCCGCCCGCCCTTCAGACTCCACCACCGCTCGGTCGGATTGCGGATAGTCATCCAGTTCAGAGGCAGTTCGGGTCCGTCAAACTCGTCGCGCGCCTGGAAGGCGCCGCTGGTCTGCAAGACCGGCGCGGGCTGCTGGGGCAGGTTCGGCTTGGCGTGGACATAGGGAATGGTCTCGCCCGCGGGCAGGATCACCGGCCAGCCGTCCTTCCAGGTCACCGGCAGCAGAAAGGTCTCGCGGCCGGTGTTGTAGAGATCGTCGCCATAGGGCCGCACCGCCAGGAAGGTGGCCCACCAGTCGCCATTCTGGGTCTGGACCAGGTCGGCGTGGCCCGCCGAGGTAATCGGCAACGGCCGGTCCCTGGGCAGGCCGCGCTGGGTCAGGATCGGGTTGTGCGCGTAGGGAACGTAAGGGCCCGTCACCTTGTCGGACCGAAGCGCAACCTGGGAATGCCCCTCGGCCGTGCCGCCCTCCGCGGCGGTCAGATAGTAGCGACCGTCCACCTTGGTGATGTGAGGCCCTTCGATCCAGATCGGCTTGGTCGAAGGATCGACCCCGCCGTCGACCAGCACGGTTCGCGGGCCGATCATCTTCTGGGTCTTGGGGTCGTATTCCTGGATCCAGATGGCGCGGTGGCCCTGGTACAGCGGCGCACGGTCCGGAGGGCCGTTGTTGAGGATCCAGCCCCGGCCGTCGTCGTCGAAGAACAGCGAGGTGTCGATGCCCTCGATCTCGGGCAACCACACTGGGTCCGACCACGGCCCCTTGGGGTCCTTGGCGGTGATCAGGAAGTTGCCGCCGCAGTCGACACAGGTGTTGAGGATGTAGAAGACGCCCCCGTGCTCGGTGATGGCCGGCGCGAAGACCCCGCGCGACAGGCCAAGCCCCTTGAAGTCCAGTTGGCCGGGTCGATCGATCGCGTTGGCGATCTGCGTCCAGTGGACCAAGTCCTTGCTGTGGAAGACCGGAATGCCGGGGAAGTACGAGAAGGTCGAGTTGACCAGATAGTAGTCCTCGCCCACCCGCGTGACGCTGGGATCGGGATAGAAGCCCTTGAGAATCGGGTTGGCGTACTGCCCCGGCCCCGCCTTGAAGGCCTTGTCGGAAGGATCCGCGCCTTGGTAGGCGAACCAGTCGAAGCTGGCTTCTCCCAAGGTCCCTTGCGGCGCGGCATGGCCGGCGCAGGCGCCCAGGACCAACAAGCCCGCGCTCGCGAGCCCAGCGGAGACGGCTTTGCGAGTCATGCTTCCTCCAACGACGACGCCCCTTCTCTTCCGATTTCGGCGAGAGCTTTTCATTGGTCATACCAGGGCCCGGCCTGAACAGACAGGAGACGCTCCCGAGCGTCAAGGTAGCGGTAACTTAGGCCGGTGGTCCCGCAGCCACACCTCGCGACAAATGGCCAGACAATGTTATTCAAAGAGGTATGACCTCGTTGACTTGCGAGGCCTTACCTCGTAACCATTCACTCCTGTGACCGCTACCATGACCCCTTTTCTCGTCGCTCAGCGCTGACGATCGAAGGCGGATCCTGGAGGTTCGTAGAACAAGTGCCCAGAGCACTGAGACTTAGGGGAGAGACACATGGTTCAATCACTACGTTCGCGCGCGCTGCGCCTGGCGCTTGTCGGCGCCAGCTGCCTGACCGGCCTGGTCGCCGCTCCGGCCCTCGCCCAGACGACGTCCGCGCAAGCCTCCAACGCCGACACGGTCGAGGAAGTGGTCGTCACCGGCTATCGCCGCAGCCTGGCGCAGTCGACGGTCGCCAAGCGCGAGTCGACCAGCTTCGCCGACACGATCTTCGCCGAAGACATCGGCAAGTTCCCCGACTCCAACATCGCCGAGTCGTTCAACCGCATTCCCGGCATCACCATCACCCGCGACATCACCGGTGAAGGCACCAATGTCGCCATCCGCGGCTTGGGCTCCAACTTCACCAACGTCACGCTGAACGGCGCCTCGATCGCGGTCGCCTCGTCAGGCGCCACCGACGCGCAAGGCACCGACCGTTCGGTCGACCTCAGCTTCTTCCCGACCGACCTGTTCACCAAGCTGACGGTCAACAAGAGCTATTCGGCCAGCCTGCTGGAAGGTGGCGCGGCGGGTAACATCGACATGCGCTCGGCGCGTCCGTTCGACCGTCCCGGCCAGTCCGTGACCATGAACGTACAAGGCGTGAAGCCGGACGGCGCCGACTGGGGCGGCAAGGGCTCGCTGATCGCCAGCAAGACCTGGGAGAATTTCGGCGTCCTATTCGGCATTTCGGGCCAGCGCCTGAAGACCGATACGCGTGGCTACGAGACGATCGGCTTCACCAACCCGAACCTGTCGGCGGCGCAGTGCGGCGCGACGACGGGCTGCAACCCCACGGGCGGCGGCAACTGGACGATCCCGGCTACGGTGCCGGTCGGCGCGGGCGGCGGCCTGGTGGCCGGCCAGACCATCGACCAAGCCTACTTGCTGGCCCACAATCCCGGCGCCTCGATCCAACAGATCGATAACGGCCTGCTGCCGCGCCTGGGCCGCCCCTCGGCCGAATATGGCCGTCGCGACCGCTTCAACGCCGTGGGCAGCCTGGAGTGGCGGCCGACCGACAACCTGAACTTCTACATCGACGGCATGTATGGGTATAAGAACAACGACCTGCTGCGCGAGGACATCGCGTGGATCGTGCGGAACGGCGCGATCATTCCTACCAACACCAAGTACGACAAGACCGACTGCTCGACCGGCTGCACCGTCACCCAAGGCACCTACGCCAACTCGCAGTTCTTCCTGGAATTCCGTCCCTATCTCGAAAAGACCGAGCTCTGGGGGATCAACCCAGGCGGCGAGTGGCGCATCAATGAAAAGCTGAAGGTCGAAGGCCAGCTCAACTACACCAAGAGCAACTTCCACCGCGAAAGCCCGACCTTCGGTCCTGTGACCGCGCTGGGCGTCGGCACGACCGTCGATTACACCTACAATCCGAACGGCATTCCGACGATCAAGAGCAGCGTCGACCTGAACAATCCGGCCAATTTCGTCTGGAACGGCGGCCGGTTGAACATGCAGGACGAGAAGCGTTGGTATGAGACAAAGGGCGCTCGCGCCGCCATCACCTGGGGCGACGAGACGCTGAACCTGAAGTTCGGCGGCAACTACGACGACGTGTCGCGCACCATCCGCGGCTACGACAATACCCAGCCCTGGCAGAACGCGACCTGCGGCAACAATCCGAGCATCAATCTGCCGTCGCCCAACGGCCAGCCGCCCTGTCAGGGTCTGAACCAGCCCGGCGCCGCCCCCGCGGGCTATCCGACCTATCCGGGCTACGGCACGGGCTATACGGCGGGCCAAACCGGGACGCTCACCTACGCCGGCTCGCTGATCCCGACCACCAGCCTGGCCAGCTATCTGAAGCCCGGCCCCGCCGGCTTCGTCACGGTCGACTGGGACGCGGTCAAGAAGGCCACCAAGTACGATCAACTCCACGACAATTCGCCGGAGACGGGCGGTTCCAACACCGGCGCCAGCGGCGGCTCCATCAACGAGAAGAACAGCGCGGCCTATACCGAGCTGAACGGCGTCACCCAGATGCTGGACAGCGATCTGCGCTACAACGTCGGCGTCCGCTACATTCACACCAAGCAGACGATCGGCGGCCGCGTCTCGATCGCCGATCCCCGTAACACCCTGGCGGGCGGGGCCCAGCTGCCGGACGGCTCGCGCTATCCGAACATCACCAACTTCGTCTACACCGAGAACACCTATTCCAAGTGGCTGCCGGCCGCCAACATCGCCTATGACGTCGGCGAACACGCCGTCGCCCGCGTGGCGGTGTCGGAAACGATGACCCGTCCGGATCCGGCCGCCCAGTTGCCCGGCGTAAGCTTCGGCGCGCCGTCGGCCGACCAAGCCACCATCGGCAACTCGGCGCTCGAGCCGTACTTCTCGAAGAACATCGACCTTGGCTTCGAGCTTTACACCGGCGCGGAAGGCGTGATCGGGGTCAACGCGTTCCGCAAGTCGATCACCGGCTTTACGCAGAACCAGGTGACCACCCAGCCGTTCTCGTACCTGGCCCAGTACGGCATCACCTACGACACCCTGAACGACACCCAGAAGACGGCGATCAATTCGCGCGGCGGCCCGACCTCGGCGCAAGTCCAGATCCAGTCGCAGATCAACGTGCCCAACAAGCTGACGATCAACGGCCTGGAATTCCAGTGGGTGCAGCCGCTCGACTTCCTGACCAGCCGGTTCGGCGTCGAAGGGTTGGGCTTCAACGCCAACGCCACCATCGTCGACCAGACCAGCAATGGCCCCGCCATCGCCTATGGCGTGGCCAAGTACAGCTACAACCTGACGGGCTATTACGAGCACAACGGCCTCAGCTTGCGTCTGAGCCAAGTCTACCGGAAAGGTTCGCAGTCCAGCGGCGCCAACCAGAACGGCGTCACCGCGGCGGCGCTGTTCGCCGACGACTACAAGCAGACCGACTTCTCCTCCAGCTTCGACCTGGAGAAGATGTTCGGGCTCGAACGTGTGCCGCAGCTGACCTTCAACGTGACCAACATCACCAACGAAAAGTTGCGCTCGCACTTCCAGTACGACAACGCCACCTTCACCTACTACAAGCCCGGCCGCCAGTTTCTCGTGGGCATGCGGGCGACCTTCTAGGCGCGAGACGGGAACGGACGGCGACTCGGCATCCGAGGCCAGTTCCAAAAACTTACGCGAAACACCTTCCTTCCTTCGCGTTCCCCAACGGCGTGTCTTCGGACACGCCGTTTTTTTATGCCCCTGTTCCCCGTGGATTGACCTGATCGCCTGGAGCGCGCCAACGTTGTCCCCAGGGCCAAGGACAAGCGAGGGGCGACATGAGGCTGGGCATCCCCGTTTACGAGGGCGTCGATCTGCTGGATGTCATGGGTCCGCTGGAGATGTTCTATTGGGCCGGCAAGGACCAACCGCTCGAGACCCTGATTATCTCGCGGGACGGTGGTCCGGTGACCGCCATGAGCGGCGTCCGCTTCGACGCCCAGGCCAGCTTCGACGAGGTCCCGACCCTGGACGTGCTGTGGACGCCCGGCGGCGATCCCAAGGTGCTGGGCCAGATCATGAGCGATCCCTGCTCGCCCTACCTGGCCTATCTGCGCCAGGTGGCCGAGGACGCGACATGGGTATGCTCGGTGTGCGAGGGCGCGCTGTTGCTGGCCCAGGCGGGCCTTCTGGACGGGCATAAGGCCACGACCCACTGGGCGTTCATCGCCTGCCTGCAGAGCTTTTGCGAAATCGACGTCGACACCAGCAATCCGCGCTTCGTGGTGTCGGGCAACCGGCTGACCGGCGGCGGCATCTCGTCAGGGCTCGACGAGTCCCTGCAGCTGATCATGATGCTGTTCGGCCAGGCGGCGGCCGAGTACGTCCAGGTCCAGACCCAGTACTTCCCTGACCCGCCGGTGATGGGGACCATTCCCCCCACCCCGGCGTGCCCGGTGACCTGGTCCTGACGCGCTAGCCCCCGCCGGGCGCGTAGGGGAAGCTCAGACCTTCGTAGTAGTCCAGCGAATGGGCCGGAGCCGCCTCGCCGGCCGGCAGCGGCAGGCCCGAGAAGGTCTGGAAATAGGCGATCGAGGCGTCGCGCCACCACTGGGCTTCGTTGCGCTGGATGACCAGGAAATCGGCGACCTGCGCATGGCGCTCGGGGTCGACATAAGGGGCCAGGCCCGCCCAGGTCTTGCCCATGCCGTCCACCGTGGCGACCCCGTGCGAATAGTGGGTCACCAGTCCGTCCCAGAGGGTCTGGCCGGACTTCAGCTTGTAGGTCCACGGGAGGTGGTGGAACCACAGCAGGTCGCGCTCGTCGATCGTCTTCAGGTCCGAGAAGCGCTTGGCGACGACGGGGGCGTACTGGGCCGTGGCGTTGCTGCCGGTGGCGGTGCGGTCGAAGCCGATCCCGTCCTTGCCGGCCTTGGCGTAGTAGACGCTGGTCCAGTCGGCGCGCGGCCCTCCTGTCACCCACGGTCCAGGACCATAGTGGTGGCTGCGGCCCATCTGGTGGTGCAGGCCCAGCGGCGTCATGTAGTCGACCGCCGCCTCGCGCGAGCCCATCATCATCGCCACGGTCGGGGCGACGAAGCGCGGGTCGGTCGAGAACGTCATCCTGGCCCAGTCGGCGGCGATGTCCTTGGTCGAGGCTTCCGGATCCCAGGCCAGGCGGCCGAAGACGTACCAGTTGGCCTGGTCGAACTGCGACCCCGACCAATTGCGGTCGCGGCCGATGTTGGCGACGCCGGCCATCAGGGTCAGCGGCCGATTGTCCAGCGTGCCGTCCACCACCTTGGCCACGGTCGAACCCTTGCCCTTGGCATAGGTGTCGGCCTTCAGGGTCTCCTCGTAGAGCGGGCCCAGATAGACGAGGTGGGTGGCGAAGCCGAGGTATTCCTTGGTGATCTGGAATTCCATGCCGAGATTGGTCTTGGGCATGGCCCCGAACAGCGGGTGAAACGGCTCGCGCGGCTGGAAGTCGATCGCCCCGTTCTTGACCTGGACGATGACGTTGTCGCGGAACTGGCCGTCGAACGGCTTGAACTCGCTATAGCCCTGCTTGGCGCGGTCGTCCGGCTGCTCGTGCGAATAGACGAAGGCCCGCCACATCACGATCCCGCCGTGCGGCCCCACGGCGTCGGCCAGCATGTTGGCGCCGTCGACATGGGTGCGGCCATAGTCCTGCGGACCCGGCTGCCCCTCGGAATTGGCCTTCACGAGGAAGCCGCCGAAGTCGGGGATGGCCTTGTAGATCTCGTCGGCCTTGGCCTTCCAGAAGGCGCGGACGGCCGGGTCCTGAGGATCGGCGGTCTTCAGCCCGCCGATCTCGATCGGAGCCGAGAACCGGGCCGACAGATAGACCTTGATCCCGTACGGGCGGAACACGTCGGCCAGGGCCGCGGCCTTGGCGATATAGGGCGCGGTCAGGCTGTCGGCCTTGGCGTTGACGTTGTTCAGGACCGTGCCGTTGATCCCGATCGAGGCGTTGGCGCGGGCGTAGTCGACATAGCGGGGATCGGTGTAGTCCGGCAGCTTCCACCAATCCCAGAGCGAGGCGCCGGCATAGCCGCGCTCGACATGGCCATCCAGGTTGTCCCAGTGGTTCAGCAGGCGGTGGTTGACCTTGGGGGCCGACAGGATGTCCAGCGTATCAACGCCCTGCCCCGTCTGGGCCAGGCGCAGATAGTGGAAGACGCCGTACAGCACGCCGATGTCGCTGTTGGCGGCGATCACGGTGGTCTTGCCGATCGTGCGAATGAGGTAGCCCTCCTCGCCCGCGCCCTTCAGCGGCAGGTTCAGAGCCGCGACGGCGGGCGACCCGGCGGGCGTGCCCAGCAGGATCGTGGGACCGTCGGGCGCCGGCGCGCCGCCGACCAGGCCGTCCAGCCCGCGCTGCAGCTCGGCGCGCGCGATCTTCAGGGTGGGTGTGTCGGCGCTGGCCGCGATCGTCCGGACCGCCGGACGCTGGGCCGCCGGCAGCGGCCGATAGCGCAGCCAAAGGTCATAGCCGTCTTCCGCATGGGCCGCGGAGGCGCCCAGGGACGCCGAAATCAGGCCCGCCGCAAGGCAAAGCCCCCGCATGAAGGTCACAAGACGCATGTTTTCTCCCGGCGACACCATGCCGTACGACGCGAGAGGGCGCGACGGTCTTGATCTTGTGATACCGCTACCTTGAGCAAAGGTCGAGACACCACGACGCCAGTGGTCAGACCAATAGGTTGACAACCGCGCCGCCTGATTTAGACCGATACCGCTACCATCCGACTTTGCCAACTGGGTCAATGTCGGGTCAACGAAAGCGTGCCATGCCGAAGATCACCGCCGCCAGAGTCATCGTCACCTGCCCGGGGCGAAATTTCGTCACCCTGAAGATCGAGACCAGCGACGGGGTCCATGGGGTCGGCGACGCCACGCTGAACGGCCGCGAACTGGCCGTCGCCAGCTACCTGACCGACCACGTCATCCCCTGCCTGATCGGGCGCGACGCCCATCAGATCGAGGACATCTGGCAGTACCTGTACAAGGGCGCCTACTGGCGTCGTGGTCCCGTGACCATGGCCGCCATCGCCGCCGTCGACATGGCCCTGTGGGACATCAAGGCCAAGATCGCCGGCCTGCCGCTTTACGAGCTGCTGGGCGGCGCCTGCCGCACCGGCGTGATGGTCTACGGCCACGCCAACGGCGCGACGATCGAGGAGACCCTCGAGAACGCCGCCATCTATGCCGAGAAGGGCTACAAGGCCATCCGCCTGCAGTCGGGCGTGCCCGGCCTGAAGGGCGTCTACGGCGTCTCCAAGGACAAGYTSTTCTACGAGCCSGCCGACGGCGACCTGCCGACCGAAAGCCTGTGGTCGACCGAGAAGTATCTGCGTAGCGCACCGGGCCTGTTCGAGGCGGCCCGCGACAAGCTGGGCTGGGACCTGCACCTGCTGCATGACGTCCACCACCGCCTCACCCCGATCGAGGCCGGCCGCCTGGGCAAGGA
>NZ_JBFTZS010000199.1:0-8000 GCF_056406675.1 Caulobacter sp. P1_B12_2
CAGAGCTCCGATCCACCAAGGCTTTAAGGCGTGGCCCCATCCGAGGCGGATGGAGGCTTTCGCCAAGCGGACGTTTCAGAGGTCCGAGAAGGGTGGGAAGTTGTCATTGGCCTTTGTCCCGAGGGCGGACGTTGCTGGTTAACGAACCTTAAGTATCGCGCCAAAGCCGCTCGTGCTTAGGCTGATCGCATGATCACACGGCGTGATTTCTCCCTTCTGTTGTCCGGCAGCCTGGCGGCTCCGGCGGCGCCGGCGGCGCCGGCGGCGGCCCCGGTCCCCGCACTCCGCCGCGCGGAAGCTCGTCGATTGCAAAAGTACGCCGAGACGACCCACCCGCGCGGTTGGGAAGCCGCCGCGGATCCGGCGTGGCGGTCGGGTTGGGACCGGCTCGCGGCCGAAGCGGATGACCTGACGACGGAGGCCTGGGTCATGGGCCTCATGGCTCGGTTGGCTTGGTTCCGCGACGGACACACGACCATCTACACGTATATGGTCAAGCTCCCGGGCTTCGACCTTGACCTGCCGATCACAGCCAGCCCCTTCTTCGACGGCCTCTACGTCACCGCCGCCAAGGCGGAGGGGGCGGCGTTGCTGGGCGGCCGGATCGTGCGGGTCGACGGGGTCGCCGTCGAGCAGGTCCTGCGCGCCTTCGCAGCCGTATGGCCTGCCAACAACCCCGCCGGGGCCTATCACCACGCGCGCCTCGCCCTGAAGCCTGCGGTCCTGCGAGGGGCACGACTGGCCGGGCCGGCAGCCTCGTCAGCGCCGGTCACCCTTGAAGCCGAGGTCGAGGGGTCAGTCGTCAAGGTCGCGCTGACGCCGCGTCCGAATGGTGGCGACGCGCTGGTCGCACTTTCACGCAATCTCTGGCCGATCGAGACCTGGCGACCGGGCGCCCAGGCCAACTTCGTCCATGCAGACGGCAAGGTGCTGGTCATCGCCTTCGATCGGCTGAGCGACAAGCGCGACTCGATCTTGGCTTTTGTGCGTGACGCCTTTGCGGCGATGGAAGCCCCTGAGATCGAACGTGTCGTGCTGGACCTGCGCCGTAACGACGGCGGCAGCAACCTCATGGGCGAGGGCCTGAGGAGGCGCCTCGAACGGTCCCGATTCAACCGGCCCGGCGGCCTTTACGTGCTCACCAGCGGGAAGACCTTTTCCGCAGCCCAGAACCTGACCTCGCGGATTGAGCGGGAGACCTGGGCGATATTCGTGGGCGAACCCAGCGGCGGCGCGCCTAACCACTACGGCGACGCCATGCCGTTCCAGGCCGACGGGTTTCCGGCGTATGTCTCGACCCTCCCCTGGTTCGACTCCCACCCCTTGGACAAGCGCAACTGGACCATGCCCGACGTCCTGGTCCCGCTCCGATTTGCCGACTGGGCGGCCGGCCGGGATGCGGCGATGGAGGCCGCATTGGCCCATATCGACAACCGGACGCTCGATGACCTGAGCGAAGCGCGCACCATGTATTCCGACCGCCCCAGCCAGAAGACTGAGTGGAAGCCATTCTGGATGTGAACCTCAGGCCCTTGTGGTTCGCCGAAAGGTTGCTCGCGTAGCGGATGTCAGACAACGGTGGTGGGCGACCCGCTGATCCAGGCGGTGCGCGCGAGACCCCTCTCTCTAAGAGAGAGGGGTCTCGAATGTCCGACTAGGGTCGCAAGCGGCCAAGCGTGTATTTACCGAGTCCGGCCGTGCAATCAGGGACACACCCTCATTGCCACTCCCCCTACCCCCGCTCCTTCGTCCGCTCGAACCGCACCTTGGGGAAGCGCTCGGCCACATAGCCGATCTCCCAGGACGACTTGCCCAGGAACACCGGCTGTTCGTCGATGTCGTGGGCCATGGCCGTGCGGTGCTTGTTGACGAAGTCCTCGACGTCGGCGCGGTCGCCGCCCAGCCAGCGGGCCTCGGAATAGGGAGCGTTCTCGAAGATGCAATCCAGGGCGTATTCGTTGGCCAGGCGGTCGGCCATGACCTCGAACTGCAGCTGGCCCACGGCGCCGACCACGAAGTCGGAGCTGCCGATCATCGGGCGGAACAGCTGGGTCACGCCCTCCTCGGCCAGGCCTTCCAGCGCCTTCTTCAGGTGCTTGGCCTTCAGCGGATCCTTGACCCGCACGCGGCGCAGGATTTCCGGGGCGAAGTTGGGCAGGCCGGCGAAGCGCAGCAGGCCGGTCTCCGACAGGCTGTCGCCCACCCGCAGCACGCCGTGGTTGGGAATGCCGATCACGTCGCCGGCGAAGGCGTCCTCGGCCAGTTCGCGGTCGCTGGCGAAGAACATGATCGGCGCGTTGACGCTCATGGCCTTGCCGGTGTTCTGGGCCTTCAGCTTCATGCCGCGCGTGAAGCGGCCGCTGGTCAGGCGCAGGAAGGCGATCCGGTCGCGGTGATTGGGGTCCATGTTGGCCTGGACCTTGAACACGAAGCCCGAAACCTCCGGATCGCCGGGGGCCACATGGGTCTCGACGCCGGACTTGCTGACCTTGGCCGGGTGCGGCGGCGGGGCGTAGGCGCCGATGCCGGCCAGCAGTTCGTTGACGCCGAAGTGGCGCAGGGCCGAGCCGAAGAACACCGGCGTCATGTGGCCCTCGAGGAAGCTCTGCACGTCGAACGGCTTGGCGGCCTCGGACACCAGCATGGCGCCCTCCTCCACCTCGGCCAGTTCCTCGGGGTCGAGGTACTGGACGACGGCGTTGGACTTCAGCGAGACCGGGTCGGGATGGCCCTCGTCGTCGGTCGAGCTCTTCTTGGCGTAGGGGATGAACTTCTGGCCGCGCAGGTCCAGCATGCCCTTGAACCGCCCGCCCGAACCGGCCGGCCAGTAGAGCGGCGCGGGGTCCAGGGCCAGCTTGGACGACACCTCGTCCAGCAGCTCGAACGGGTCCTGGGCCTCGCGGTCCATCTTGTTGATGAAGGTGATGATCGGGATGTCGCGCAGGCGGCACACCTCGAACAGCTTCAGGGTCTGGGGCTCGATGCCCTTGGCGGCGTCCAGCACCATGATCGCCGCGTCGGCGGCCGTCAGGGTGCGGTAGGTGTCTTCCGAGAAGTCCTCGTGGCCCGGGGTGTCCAGCAGGTTGAACATCAGGCCGTCGTGGTCGAACGTCATGACGCTGGCCGACACCGAGATCCCGCGCTCGCGCTCGATCTTCATCCAGTCCGACTGGGTGCGACGCGCCGCGCCGCGGGCGCGCACGGCGCCGGCCGCGCGGATCGCCCCACCGGCCAGCAGCAGGTTCTCGGTCAGGGTGGTCTTGCCGGCGTCGGGGTGGCTGATGATCGCGAAGGTGCGCCGACGGGCGGCCTCAAGGGCGAGGGAGGTGCTCATCCTCGGGGGTTAGCTCCCCGAGGCCGCCTTGTCACCCTTTCCCGACGTCCTGGCCGCCGGCTTGGCCGTTTCGGACGCCCCGCCCGGCGCCAGGGCCTTGTCCGAGTCGGCGGCCTTGGGGTCGATGGTCTTCAGCATGGCCTGGGCCGCCTCGACCTCGCCGCCGCCGTGCGGATTGCTGGCCAGGGGGGTCAGCACGAGGCGGGCCAGATTCACGTCCTTCACCTGAATCAGGGCCCGGGCGGCGTCGAGGCGCAGGTGCCCCACCTGCGGCGCCAGGATCACCGCCCGGACGCGGATGTCGACCATGGCGTCGGTCAGCGGCTCCAGGCTGCGGGCTTCGGCGTAGCCGTGCAGGGTCTCGGGATTGTCCGGATTGACCTTGAAGGCCCGGGCGAAAAACTTGCCGGCCTGGGCGAAGTCCGCGGCGCGCTGGGCCGGATCGTCCGCGCCTGCGGCCAGGCGGCTTTCCCCCAGCGCCACCAGCGCATCCTCGTCCTTGGGATCGGCGGCCAGCAGCGTGTTCAGCGCCGCCTCGCCGGCCTTGCGATCGCCGAACCCGGTCTCGGCCCTGGCCAGGACAAGTTGGCTGAAGCGATCCTTCGGCCGCTTGGCGGCGGCGGCCCGGATGTCGGCCAGAGTCTCGGCCTGGTCGTCCTTGGACACGCCCAGCTTCAACTGCTGGCCCTCCAGCAGCAGGTCGTCAGCGCCGGGCGACAGGTGCGTCACGGTGATCGCCGGTTCCAGCGCGCCCGTCCGCTGCAGCGCGCCCGCCGGGATGGGCTTGTTCATGTAGGTGCGCAGCTTGCGGCTCAGGCCGTCGGGCTCGTCGCCATAGACCTTCTTCCACGCCTTCACCGGGTCGTCGCCGTCGCGCACCGCATCCAGATAGGGCCCCAGCAGCTTGTGCCGCGCCGGGTCCGACAGGATGTAGTGGGTCAGGAGCCAGGCCTGGGCGTAGTAGGCGTAGATGTCGCGTTCCTTGAGGGCGCCGGGACGCTTGCCCAGCACATCCTCCATCGGGATCCAGCCGCCCGGCTGGGTCAGGCTGTAGGCCCGCCCCCGGTTCACCCCGCCCACCACCATGCGCGACTTGGCCAGGTCGGCGGTCATGTAATATTCGGCGTAGCCCTCGACGAGCCAGGCCGGATAGGCGCTGGGATAGTACTGCAGCATGAAGTGGTGCACGTATTCGTGCAGCACCGTGTCGTCACCCTTGTTCAGGTCGCCTTCGCCGGCGCCGTCGCGGATGGCCACCACGAACACCTCGGGCACCGACGCCAGATAGACGCCGGCGATGCCGTCCTTGGCGTTGGGCAGCACGCGCTTGAGCTGCTTGAAGTCGCCGACCAGATAGACGGGCAGCTTGCGCGGCGTGACCTCGTCCTTGGGTCGGCCGTGCAGGCGGCGCAGCAGGGAGTCGAAATCCTCCAGCATCGAAGCATATTCGCGAACCGACTTCTCGCTGCGGCCATAGACCACGAAGTGATCGCTCTCGGCCCGCAGCCATTCAGCCCGCGCCGGCGATCCTGCCGCCAGAAGCGCGGTCGCGACCAGCCCCGGCAAAGCCCCGCGGCTTTTCAGAATCCCCCACAGACCCACGCGCTTCCCCCTCAACGTTGCGTTGAAGCTATGCAGGGACGGCGGGCGGGCGCAAGGCCCAGGATCAGTCCGCGGGCGCGGCCTTGTCGTCCGCCCCGGCGGCCTCCACCGGACGGCGGCGGGCCACCGCCTGCTCGAACCGGGCGCGGGCCTGCTGCCCCTCGGGACCGGCGTGCGGGTTGTTGAACACCGGCTCCAGGATCGCGGCGGCCTCGTCGAAGCGGTCGCGTCGCATCAGGGCGTCGGCGGCGCCCAGCCGGAAGGCCGCCACCTGCGGCGCCAGTTGCTGGGCGCGCAACAGGACGTTGACGACGTTGTCGCTGGGATAGCCCGCCTCGCCGCGCCGGCTGATCCCGTAGTCGTAGAGCAGCAAGGGGTTGTTCGCATCGACCGCGAAGCCCTTGCCGAACCAGTTGCGCGCCTCGTTCAGCAGCGCGGCGGCGTTCGGCCGGTCGGCGCGAGCCTGCAGCATGCAGGACCAGCCCAGCATCTGCAGCGCCTCGACGTCGCGCGGATCCGCCTCGATCCGGCGCTTGAGAAGGGCCTGGGCCTTGGAGCGGTCGCCGAAGTCGTTCTCGGCCCGGGCCAGGGTCAGATCGGCCAGGCGATCGCCGGGATAGCGGGCGGCGCGCTCGCGGATCATCGCCAGGACGGCGGGCCGATCGGCGGACGGAACGCCCATCTTCAGGCGCTGGTTCTCGAGCAGCAGGGCGTCGGCCGAGGCCGGCAACCGCGCAAGGGCGGCTTCGCTCGCGGCGGGCGCGGGCCGAGGCATCCGCAAGCCCGGCAGCTTGCCCATGTAGCGCTTGAGCGTGGGTTCCAGATCGGTCAGCGGCATGCCCGCCGCCGTGACCATCTCGGCGACCGGATCGCCGCCCGCCGCCACCGCCCCGGCATAGGCCGTCAGGCGCTTCAGGCGGTCGGGATCGGATATCATGTAGTGGGTCAGGAGCCAGGACTGGGCATAGAAGGCGTCGACGTCCCGATCGCGGCCCTCCAGGGCCCGGCGGCCCAGGATCTGGCCATAGGGCTCCCAGATACGGCCGCGCAGCCAGGCGATCCGCTCGTTGGTCACGCCCAGTTCGATGACGTCCGGCTTGAACCGGGCCGTCTTGAAGTATTCCGCATATCCCTCGACAAGCCAGGACGGATAGGCGGCCGGCGCATGCTGCGCCATGAAATGGTGGGTGTATTCGTGGAACAGGGTCTGACGCCCCCGCTCCTCGCCGCCCTCCAGGCTCATGATCGCGAAGACGTCGCCGATCGAGGCGGAATAGAAGCCGTTCACCTTGTCGTCGAGATCGGGCTTCACCCGCAGTTGGTCGGTCCGGCGACGCACGAGATAGATCGGCAAGGGCCGCCCGTCGGACCGCTCAATCGCCCCATGCAGGGTTCGCAGCAGTCCGTCGAAATCCTCGAGATCGCGGGCGAAATCCTGCAGCGTTTTCTCGCCGACGTTTCCGTACAGAACGAAGCTGGGCGTTTCGCTGCGCAGCCAGTCGCCGTCGCCGGCCGCCCTGGCGGCTCCGGCCCCGATCAGCGGCGCGACGGCGGCGGACAGGGCGAAGGTCCGTCGGGACATCAAGCACTGCGGCATGCGGATTCTCCAGGCGGCTTAAGCAGTTGTGGCACGTCGGCGCGTCGTCGAACAACCCTACGGTGCAGATTGAATACGCCTGAAACGTGACGATCGCTCCCGCCGCGACGCGCCGCCCGCCCCGTGACGTTTCGCGCCGTACCCAACCCACGAAAACCCAGGAACAACCCTAGTCAGTGCGGGGTTTTGGAGTCATGCTGATGTTACTGCGGACCAGCCCCCGTGAGAGGGGCGGCCGCGAAAGAGGAAACGACAATGGCTATGGTTCACGAGCCGCGTCATCAGCGCGGCGTCTGCACTCCCCAAGGCAACGCCCTGTGCTTGGGAGTGGCGCTGGCCGGCCTGGTCGTGGTGGCGATGATCCTGACCTGGTTGTTCAGCCTGATCGGCCTGTTCGTCTAGGCGATCGGGACTTTCAGTCCACCGGGTCTCAGGACGCGGCGATCAGGCCGCCAGACGCCGCCAGACCTGGCGGTCGGCTTCCACATTGCTCAGACCGCCGGCCTTCTGGCGCTCGAACAGCGATCCCATGATTTCGAGACCCAGCTGCGCGTAGCGCACCTGCACCTGGTCGACCAGGCAACCGCGCGACGGCGCGATGAACAGGGCCGCGTTGATGTCCGGCGCCTTGGCGATGATCAGGGCGGCCAGGCGCTGGGCCTTTTCCAGGTCCTTGTGGTGCAGCAGCGGCTCGGCGGCGTACAGTTCCTGGCCCAGCTTGGCGACATAGTTCAGCGACACCTGAGCGAAACGCTCGCTGGTGATCGGCGGGGCCAGTTCGGCCGAGTCGAGGCTAAGAACGACGTCGTTGAGCAGGAAGAGCATCGGAACCTTGCTGAAGCCTGGTGGCGGCGGACGGGGAGGTCTGGAGACGTGCGTCACCCTGCCGCATCGAGCTTTCGTTCCGGTTTAGGAGCAGGGTTAACGCCGCGAAAATGAGACGCCCGGACAAACGTCTGGACGCGGAACAAGGCTTGGCGCGACCGCTCCGGCGCCCCATGTGGAGGCTTGGTTCCGCCGGAGGCAAAGCTTGATCCCGTCCGACATCTCGACCCGGGACATCGCCGCCGCCCTGCGCGACGACGGCTTCCGCCGCGTTCTTCCCGACCAGATCGACGCGCTCTTGGGTCAAGAGGCCGTGGCGGGGTGGGACGCCTTCGCCGACAGCTGGAACGACCTGGGCCTGGACCGCTTCATGGCCGACGGCGGCCGCTATCGCCGGCGGCGCTTCGCGGCCTTTTCGGCCTCCCCCGAGGGCGTCGTCCGCAAGCCGCACCAGCCGCACTATCAGAGCCGCGACTACAACGGCCTGAACGGCGGCGTGCAGCGCTGGTTCGAGCCCGTGCGCGACGCCGTGGTCGAGCATCCGGTGACGCAAGGCCTGCTGGCCGCCGGCCTGGCGCTGTTCCACCCGTTGACCGTCGATCCGCCCAAGGCCTGGCACGTCGAGCTGCACCAGTTCCGCAT
>NZ_JBFTZS010000200.1:0-9177 GCF_056406675.1 Caulobacter sp. P1_B12_2
CCGCTGGACCGGGCTGTACAGAAAGCCGTCGGGACCGGTCGCGCGCTCGACCAGGCCCTTGCCCTCCAGACGCGAGAGCAGGGTGCGGACGGCGGAGTCGCTGAGCGGGTCGGACAGGGCGCCCCGGACCCCGGCGGCCGTTCCGGCCTCCAGGCGGCAGAGGGTCTCGAAGACCTCGCGTTCGCGTCGGGGGAGGGCTTCGATCACGGCGATCTCGCGGTTGAGGGGTGGCGCTACAAATGTAGCGTTACATGTGTAGTGGAGCGGATGAAGTGAATTCGCCGTAACCTGGGTCCCGCCCCGTCGAAGGCCCCCGCGCCGCCCAAACTTCGCCCCGGCATGGTCAAGATCGAGCGCGATACAATCGCCATGACCCTGCGCGCCCGCCTGCTGCCTCTCGCCGTCGTTCTCGGCCTCGCCTGTGTCGGCGTGGCGGAGGCTTCGGTCGCGCCGCGGCTGATCGAGACCCCCGCCCAGGCCCCGGGCGAGGCGCTGGCCGTGCTCTATTCGGGCGACGGCGGCTGGGGCGCGCTGGATCGCGGCGTGGCCAAGGTGCTGGCCGCTGGCGGCGTGCCGGTGCTGGGCGTCAACTCGCTGCGCTATTTCATCACCAAGCGCTCGCCCCAGGCCCTGGCGGACGACCTCGCCGACCAACTACGCCGCCACCAGACCCAATGGGGCCGCCAGAAGATCGTGCTGATCGGCTATTCGTTCGGGGCCGACGCCTTGCCGGCCATCGTGCCGCTGCTGCCGGCCGCCCTGCGGGGCCAGATCAAGAGCGTGGTGCTGATCGGCGCGGGCCCCAACGGCGACCTGGCCTTCCACCCCGCCAGCTGGCTGAACCGCCCGTCGGCCGACTCCTTCGCGGTGGCCCCCGCGGTCGAGGCCCTGAAGGGCTTCCCGGTGACCTGCATCTATGGCGACAAGGAGCGGCTGGACATCTGCCCCAGCCTGTCGGCGGCGGGCGTCGACAAGGTCAGGCTGGCCGGAGGCCACCACTTCGACGGCGACTACGAAGGCCTGGGCAAGGCCGTGCTGAAGGCCGCCGCGCTCTGAGCCGAAGGGGCGCCCGTGCCCGCGCACATTGGCGTGAGCGCATCGTGACTCGGCTTCACCACCGGTCGGGGGATCGAAACCCCGCCAACGCGCGTTTCTAGGGCCTGTACACATCGGAGAGGGCCTTCTCGCCATGACCGCGTTCGGGTCAGTCGTTCGGCATGCGCCGAATGATCTGCCGCCACCCCCAGTCGCCTTGCCGTCTCACGCGGCGTTGTTTCTCGATCTTGACGGAACCCTGGCCCCGATCATGCCCCGACCTGAACAGGTCGGGCCCCGTGAAGTCGGTCGCCGCCGTCCACGGCCTGGTGCGTCGCGGCGCGCACGGCGTCGATCGCGCCAAGCCGCATCCCGACCTCGACCACGCTCGCGACGTGCTGCGCGACCTGGCGCGATGCGACAAGGGCCTGCTGTTCGAGGACAAGGGCCTCAGCGTCGCCTTGCACTACCGCAACGCCCCTTCGGCCGCCGACGCGGTGATCGAGGCGGCCGAGCGGTTGGCGCAATCATCGGATCTCGTGCTGCAACTGGGCGACATGGTCGCCGAGCTGCGCACGCCGGGCCAGGACAAGGGCAAGTCGGTCTCGGCCTTCCTGCGCGAAGCCCCGTTCGACGGCGCGACCCCGGTGTTCGTCGGCGACGACCTGACCGACGAAGACGGCTTCGCCGCCGCCGCCCGCCTGGGCGGGTACGGCGTGCTGGTCGGCGCCGAACGCCCCACCCAGGCGGCCTACCGCCTGGACGACTGCGACGCCGTGCTCGCCTGGCTGAGCGCGTCTATCGGGAGGACCGCCGCGTGAGCCGTCTGATCGTCGTTTCCAATCGCGTCAACCCGCCCACCGGCAAGGGCGACGAGAGCGTCGGCGGCCTGGCCATGGCCCTGGCCGCGGCCTTGCGCGAATATTCCGGCATCTGGTTCGGCTGGAGCGGCAAGACCACCGACAAGTTCACCGGCCAGCTGAACATGCAGAAGGCCGACGGGGTGACGGTCGCGACCGTCGACCTCGAGGAGAACGACTACCAGGAATATTACAACGGCTACGCCAACAAGAMCCTGTGGCCGCTGTTCCACTACCGCGTCGACCTGACCGCCTACGACCGCTCGTTCGGCGAGGGCTATGACCGGGTCAACAAGCGGTTCGCCGAGACCCTGCTGCCGCTGATCGAGCCCGACGACGTGATCTGGGTGCACGACTACCACCTGATCCCGATGGCGCGGGAGCTGCGGCGGCTGGGCGTGACCAACCGGATCGGCTTCTTCCTGCACATTCCCTGGCCGGCCCATCAGCTGGTCGTGACCCTGCCGCGCCACCGGCCGCTGGTCGAGGCGATGTTCCACTACGACCTGATCGGCTTCCAGACCGAGGAGAGCGTCCAGGCCTTCGAGGGCTACGTCTTCAACGAGGTCGGCGGCGAGCGGACCGAGGACGGGCGGCTGACTGCCTTCGGCCACACCACCCAGGCCRGGGCCTTCCCGATCGGCATCGACGCCGAGGACTTCGCCCGCATCAAGGACAGTCCTCGCGCCCTGCGGGTCTATGACCGGCTGATGGCCCACGGCGTGTTCCGCAAGATGGTCGTGGGCGTCGATCGCCTCGACTATTCCAAGGGACTGGAGGAGCGGCTGATCGGCTTCGAGAAGTTCCTGCACGACAATCCCGCGGCGCGCCGCGAGGTCATGCTGCTGCAGATCGCCCCGCTGTCGCGCGACGAGGTCGAGGCCTATCAGGACCTGCGCTCACGGTTGGACGGCTTGATCGGCCATATCAACGGCGCCTATGCCGACATGGACTACAACCCGATCCGCTACCTCAATCGCAGCTATCGCCGCGACGAGCTGGCGGGCGTCTATCGCGCCTCGAGGGCCGCGCTGGTCACACCGCTGCGCGACGGCATGAATCTGGTGGCCAAGGAATATGTCGCCTCGCAGGCGCCGGAGGATCCGGGCGTGCTGATCCTGTCGCGCTTCGCAGGCGCGGCGCGGCAGCTGAAGGACGCGCTGATCATTAATCCAAACAGCCCCGAAGAGATCTCCGACGCCCTGACCCGGGCGCTGAACATGGATCTGGACGAGCGCAAGCGGCGGTTCGAAAGCCTGATCGACAACGTCACCCGCCAGGACGTCACCGCCTGGCGCGACGACTTCGTGGCCCAGCTGCGCGAGCCGGCGCCGGCCCAGATCAAGCCGGACGGCGCCAAGATCGCGCTCACCGCGCCGCCGGCCTTGACCGTGCGGGCCGGAGGCAGGAGCTAGACATGATCTCTTCCGCTCATCCCGGCGAAGGCCGGGACCCAGAAGGAATAGCGAGGTGGCTGACGCCAAAAGCGCCGAGCTCTTCCAGTCATCCACCCAGATCTAGGATCTGGGTCCCGGCATTCGCCGGGATGAGCGGGTTTTAAAGGAACGGACAGATGGTTTCTCGTCCCACCTGGCAAGGCCACCTGCGCCTGTCGCTCGTCACCTGTCCGGTGGCGATGTACACGGCCGTCAGCCCCGGCGGCGAGGTGCGCTTCAACCTGCTGCACCCCAAGACCCACAACCGCATCAAGATGATCGCCACCGATCCGGACCTGGGCCCGGTCGACCGCGCCGACCTGGTCAAGGGCTACGAGTACGAGAAGGATCACTATGTGATCCTGACGCCGGAGGAGATCGAGAGCGTCCGGCTGGAAAGCACCCGCACGATCGACATCGAGCGCTTCGTCGACGCCGACTCAATCGACCGGCTCTACTGGGACAATCCCTATTTCCTGGTGCCGGACGGCAAGCTGGCGGTCGATGCCTACACGGTGATCCGCGACGCCATGGCCGGGGCCGGCAAGATCGCCTTGGGCCGGGTGGTGATGCACACGCGCGAGCGGCTGCTGGCCATCGAGCCGCGCGACAACGGCCTGGTCGCCTACACCCTGCGCAGCCACGACGAGGTGCGCGACGCGGCCGAACTGTTCGACGACATTCCCGACCGCAAGGCCGACCCCCAGATGGTGGCCATCGCCCAGAAGATCATCGAGCAGCAGGAAGGTCCGTTCGATCCCAGCCAGTTCAAGGATCGCTACGAGGACGCGCTGCGGGCCCTGATCAAGCAGAAGGAAAAGGGCGGCAAGGCCAAGGTGACGGTCGAGGAGCCGGAGAACACCAACGTCGTCGACCTGATGGAGGCCCTGCGCAAGAGCCTGGGCCAGAAGCCGGGCGCGGCGGCCGCCAAGACGCCGGCCAAGAAGGCGACGGCCAAGAAGCCGGCGGCGCGCAAGAAGGCGTCGTAGAAGCGGCCCGTTCTAGGCCTTCGTGCACGCCAGGGTGTCGCCCAGGACGAGGGGCGCGCCCGCCCGCGAGATCATCCAGTCCACGGTCATCGTCGCCGGTCCGGTGCGGACGTAGACGAACTGCTCGCCCGGCTCGCCGGCGCCCTGGCGGCTCCACGTCCAGCGATCGCCTTCCCAGCCCGGCGAGGCGTACCAGCGCAGGCCGCTGAAGCCGTCGGCGATGGTGGCGCGGAAGCCGCCGGCGACCCGCGCGAAGCTCCAGGTCTCGGCCGCCTTGTAGGTTCCCGGCGCCGCGTCACGATGTCGCTTGAGCAAGGCTCCGGTGTCGGGGTCGCGGCTGAACGCCATCGCCGAGGCCAGGGGTTTCTTCGACGGCTCGAACTGGCCGGCGCAGGTCCAGGCGCCTTCGAAATAGACCAGCGGATCGGGGGCGGCGGCTTCGGGCGAGGCGGCGGCCAGCAGGCTGGCGATCAACAGGCTTGTCGGCATGGAACCTCGCGACGTGTCGGTGAGCAGCAAAGCATCATCGGCCCTGCGCGTCACGCCGGCGTTCGCTGGGCGTTTGACTTTTCGGCCCATCCCCGGCGAATGGGCGCGATCGCCCGGGAACCTCCGATGAAAGCTGTGAACGTCGTGTTGCTCGTCCTGCTCTTGGCCGGATGCGCGACGCGTGGCGGCCCGGACGCGGCGGTCCTCGACGGGGGCGCACTGGAGTGCCACGGCGAGAAGTCCGCTCGCCCGACGGTGATCCTGGAGGCCGGAGCGTTCGGCGGTGCGGCGGACTGGTCGCTGGTGGCGGGGGGGCTGGCCCGCGGGCAACGCGTCTGCGCCTACGACCGCGACGGCATCGGCCTGGCGCGGATCCACGACCTGGACCGCTCGCCCGTGGCCATCGCGACCCGGCTGGAAGCGTTGATCGCCCGGCAGGAGGGCGACGCGCCGGTGATCCTGGCGGGGCATTCCAACGGCGGGCTCTATGTCGAGGCTTTTGCCCGCATCTGGCCCGAACGGACGGCGGGGCTGGTTCTGGTCGACGCGGTCGTGACCGAAGTGAAGGGCCATCCGTTGGCCCTGGCCGACCTGGAGCACGAGGCGCGCCTGTCGGCCTACACGCCATTCGCCCGCGCCGTCGGCCTGACCCATTTGATCCCGCTGATGGACGACATCTCGCCGGCGGCCGAGGCGGCGGCCCGGCGCCGGTCGGCCTGGACGGGGCGGACCAGCATCCAGGCCGGACTGGAGGAGGTTCGGGCCTTTCTTCCGGGTCTCGCCGCCGTCGACGCCTTGCCGCCGTTGCGGCCGACCATCCCCGTGGCGGTGATCGTCGCCAGCCGCACGCCGGACGCGCCCCTGGACCGCGACTGGCGCGCCGCCGAGATCGCCCCGGCTGGGCGCGCTTGCCGGGCGGTGGTGATCGACGCCTTCGCCAGCCACACCTCGATCCTCGACGCCCAGCGCGACTACGTGGTCGATGCGGTGGGCTGGCTGAACGGCGCGCAGCCTTGGGCGGGGGTTACAAGGTGCTGAAAACCCCCTCCTGATCCGCCCGTCCCGGCGAATGCCGGGACCCAGAGGCAGCCTGAGCGTCCAGGCTCTATCCGAGAAACTCCGCCCCACGATCTGGGTCCCGGCATTCGCCGGGATGAGTGGTTTTATTGGACCGCAGCCACCGCCTGACCGGCGCGTCGTAGAACCGGAACGCGATCCAGGCCACGACCGGCGCGACCACCATCGCCAGGGCGGGAAACCACAGCGGCAGCAGCGATTTCCAGCCGTCCGGATAGAGCCGCAGCATCACCGCCCAGGTCGCCCAGTGCATCGCATAGAGCGGGTAGGAGAGGTCGCCCAGCGTCCGGCACAGCGCGCCGACCGCGCCCTTCGGATCGTGAGCGCCGACCAGCACCAGCGCCGGGAACAGCACCGTGATGCAGACGAAGTCGTAGACGCCGTTCCAAGGCAGGTTTGGCCAGGGCAGGATCGGCATGACCAGCGCCGCCAGCAGGAGGGCGGCCGGCAGCAGAAGGCGCGGCCGACGCGCCAGCGCCCGGTAGCGCCAGCAGGCCCAACCCAGGCTGAAGCTGAAGGTGGCCCGGGCCAGGCCCAGCCAGAAGGTTCTCTGGTCCCAGCCGGTCTCGATCCCGTTCAGGTTCGCGGCCACCCAGACCATCACCGCGCCGCTGAGCAGCAGTATGGTCATCAGGCCCGGGGCCGGGACCCGCCGCAGCGGGAACCACAGGGCGCTGACGATCACCTCCAGGCATAGCGACCAGGCCGGCGGGTTGAACGCGAAAAGGGTGGGGAAGGTCCACTCGGCCGGATGGCCCAGGCGCGGAACCAGCAGCAGGCCGCGCGCCAGGTTGGGGACGAGCGGCGGGCTGTGGCGCGAGGTCAGCACCGCGCCGATCAGGGTCGACAGCACCAGCAGCGGCCAGATCCGCACGACGCGGATCCGCAAATAGGCCGGCCAGTCGATCTCGCGCCGCTCGAACGCATGGGCCAGGACGAAGCCGCTGAGGCAGAAGAAGAAATCCACCCCCAGATAGCCGTGGGCGAACAGGTCCGACCGCCCCGACCAGCCGGCGACGTGGTACAGCAGCACGCCCAGCGCCGCCACGGCCCGCAGGCCGTCCAGGGCGGCGAGGCGTTGTGTCCTGTGTTCCGTCACCCGCCGTTTTTTGAGGATCGCGGCGGGTTTCGCAAGAGGGCTAGCCGACCAGGGACGCGACGAGCTGGGCGTGGAGGTGCTGGCGATAGGCCTGGTCGCTCCACCCGCGCCGAGTCACCAGGTCGTCCCAGACGGCGACCGAGGTCATGGTCCACAGCCAGTCGGCGGCGAGCGCGGTATCCAGGCCCGGGCGCAGCCGTCCCTCGGCCGCCAGGCGCGCGACGACGGCGCGGCTGCCTTCCAGGCGGTGGTCCTGCCGGTCGCGCCAGGCGCTCTCGGCGGCTGGATCCTGGCGGCGGAGCACCTCGAACGCGTGGACGATCGGCTTGTAGCCGGGGTTCAGGCGGGCCTGCAGGTCGAGGATCATCGCCAGCGCCTCCAGCGCCGTCGGCGCCTCGCGGATCGCGGCCAGCTCCTGGACCAGGCCCCGCTTGCCGTCGACATAGCGCAGCAGGGCCACGAACAGGTCGGCCTTGTCGGCGAAGGTCAGGTACAGCGCCTGGCGCGACAGTCCGGCTTCCTTGGCGATGGCCGCCATGGCGATCGGGCCGGGCGCGCGCTGGATCAGGGCGAGCGTGGCCTCCAGGATGCGGGCGCGGGTGGTCTGGGGTGGGCTTGACAGGGTGTAAAGTCCGGTCTTTAACGGGCGTCAGTTGACACAGTGTCAAGCGGGTCGAGCGCGACCGCAAGCCCTTTCGAAACGGAGACCTGCCATGATCGTCCATACGTTCCGAGGACCCGGCCGGATCTTCGGCTTCACGGCCCAGGCCGACGGCGCAAACCTGCCCGCGGCCTACGCGCCCTGGACCGCCTTCAAGACCATCGAGCTCCACCCGGACGAGCCGCACGCCGGCGTCGATCCGAACGCCTGCCTGGCCGACATCGAGGCGCACGGCTTCCACCTGACCGACGCCCATGTGCGGATCGCGCCGGAGAGCGTGGGGGGGTAGAGGGCAAAAAGACTGTCATCCCGGACAAGCGCGCAGCGCGCCGATCCGGGACCGACGCCTGAGCGCCGCGCTTCCGGCGGTCCCGGATCTTCGCTTCGCTACGTCCGGGATGACAGCAGTTTTGATGGGTCTTACCCCCACGCCGCCATCAGCATCATGACGATCCCTACCTCGGTCGCGTCGCTCAGGCCGTGGGCGATCATCGGCGCCAGCAGGCTGCGCGATCGCTCCATCAGCCAGACATAGGTCAGGCCCCAGGCGAAGGCGTAGATCTGCTGGGCGAGCGCCAGATGCAGCGGGTTGTGCAGGAAGCTGTCGTAGTGGGCCAGGCCGAACAGCAGGGCCACGACATAGGCCGCCACCGGCAGGTCCACCCGGCCGATCCGCAGCCGGCCGGGGACCAGCACCGCCAGCATGCCGACCAGCAGGCCGCGGAAGATGATCTCCTCGTTGGGCCCCGCCGCCAGCATCACGCCCAGCCAGCCGGCCACCTGGACCGGCGACGACATGTCGTAGCCGCCGTCCGGCGCGGTGTGGGCCAGGAGCTGGGGCCAGTAGTCGGCGACCAGCATGACCAGGCCCATGGCGACGCCGATCGCGACGGCCAGGCCGGCGTAGGTCTTGCCCGGCGGCCAGCGCAGGTGATTGTCGGCCTGGGGCAGCGCCTTGCGCATCACGGCCAGGGCGAGGAGGCCCGTCAGGATCTGGAACAGGGTGGCCAGGGCCACGAAGATCCAGACCTGGTGCTGGAAGAGCGCGATGTTGTGCTTGAACAGCCAGCGGGCGGCCTCGCGGCCGGGAACCAGCAGGGTCTGCATCAGCACCGCGGCCAGCACGATCGGCCAGAGGGTGGACCAGAGGCTGAACCGGAAGCCGGTAACTTCGAGGAACGGACGGCGGGGTGAGGCGGCGGCGAGATCGGTCATGCCGACCTGGATGCCAGCCTCAGGCGGCCCGGGTCTTGAAGCTATGTTGCAGCTGGATCTGGCGCATTTGCCGACGCCAGACGCCGGGCGAGCGGCCGGTCAGATCCTTCACGTCGCGGCTCATATGGGCCTGGTCGGCGAAGCCGGCCTCGGCGGCGATCTCGGCCAGGCCGGCGCGGCCCTCGACGATCGACCGCCAGGCGCGCCGGGCTCGGGCCTCTACCCGGAAGCGGGCCGGCCCCACGCCATAGGCGTCGCGGAACCAGCGGAAGGCGGTCTCGCGGCTGATCCCCTGGTCGAGGGCCCAGGCCTCGAC
>NZ_JBFTZS010000201.1:0-7973 GCF_056406675.1 Caulobacter sp. P1_B12_2
GTTGAAGGTCCAGAGATACTCCTCGATCTTCACGCCGGGCGCGTGGGCCGGGACCAGGAAGCAGGTGATGCCCTTGGCCGAACCGTCCTCGCCGCTGGTGCGGGCGAACAGGGCGCAGTGGGTGGCGGCGTGCATGCCGGTGGTCCACATCTTCTCGCCGTCGATCCGCCAGCCGCTCTGGCCGTGATGCTCCTCGCGGACCGCGCGGGTCTCCATGAAGGTGGCGTCCGAGCCGTGATTGGGTTCGGTCAGGCCGAAGGTCGGGCGGAAGGCGTGGCGATCCAGCATGTCGGGGATCAGGTGCTGCTGATCGGGCCGGCCGAAGTCGCGGATCATCAGCACGAACGGGTTGTTGCCGACGATCGAGTGCTCGTTCTGCAGGTCGTTGAACAGGCCCAGGCCCTTGGCCGCCAGGTGCTCGCGGATCACCGCCATCCAGAGGTTGGAGCCGTCCTGGCCGCCGTATGCCTTGGGCAGGGCGAAGCGGTAGTGACCGGCCGCGTCGGCGATCCCCCGGGCCTTGCCCAGCAGGTCCTCCCACTCGCGGCGGGGCAGGCCGCCGCCGTCCCAGTCGGTGCGGGCCCATTCGCGGCGGTGGTCGAAGAAGCGCTCGTTGTCGTGCTCGGCCTGAAGGGGCGCGATCTTGTCGGCGATGAACGCATCGAGCGTCGCCAGATAGGCCGTCAGTTCCGGCGGCAGGTTGAAATCCATGACCGCGTCTCCCTATGGCTGGCCCCGTTCGGGCTCGTCTTAGGCGAGTATGGACCGCTGTTCGGGCGCGCCAAGTCTGACGTGGCGGAACGCGGCGCGGTTCTGCCTTCAAGGCGGGCAGGGGACGGGCGTCGCCGATCCCGTCGCCGCCATGGCTTGGCGCGGTGGAGCTCCGGCCGCTAGGGTCTCGGCGCGATCAATGACCGGAGGACGGCGCGTGAGCCAGACGAGAACGAGCAATCGGCGGGCCGTGTTGGCGGGATTGGGTGGACTGGGCGCGACCAGCCTGGCCGGCTGCGTGACGCAGGGCGCAAGCTCCGGCGGACTGATCACCCCCTCCCGCCCCGCCTTCGTCGTCCCGCCCCTGGCGCCGCTGCGGATGAGCGCCGACCGCATCACCAAGATCACCGTCTGCCTGCGGCCGTTCCGCGCCGCTGGACCGCGCCTCGATGTCGAGACGGTCGGCGACAAGCGCGTGGTCCACAATTACGGCCACGGCGGCAGCGGCTGGTCGCTGTCGTGGGGCTCGAGCACCATCGCCGCCGGCAAGGCGCTGGAAGGCGGGACCAAGGAGGTGGCGGTGATCGGCTGCGGCGCTCTGGGCCTGACCTCGGCCGTGCTGCTGCAGCGGGCCGGCGCCAAGGTGACGATCTACGCCAAGGAGCGCACGCCGCAGACCCGCTCGTTCCGCGCCACCGGCACCTGGTCGCCGGACTCGCGCGTCGCCGACGCCGACAAGGTCGCTCCCGGCTTCCCGGCCCTGTGGGAGGAGATGGCCCGCACATCCTACGCCACCTACCAGACCCTGCTGGGCCTGCCCGGCGAGCCGGTGTCGTGGAGCGACCGCTACACCCTGTTCGACGGCGCCGCCGAGAGCCGGCCGCATGTCGAGAGCGCCGTGCATTTCGCCGAGTACGGCGAGCGGCTGCACGACATCGTGCCCGGCTTCCACGACCTGCCGGCCGGCTCGCACCCGTTCCCGGTCGGCCGCGTGCGGCACGGGACCTCGATGCAGTTCAACGTCACCGACCTGGCCCACATGCTGACCAGCGACTTCCTGGCCGAGGGCGGCAAGATCGTGGCCATGACCTTCGACACCCCCGCCGATCTGGCGCGGTTGAAGGAGCCGGTGGTGGTCAACTGCACCGGCTACGGCGCCCGGGCGCTGTGGAAGGACGAGACCATCACCCCGGTGCGCGGCCAGATCGCCTGGCTCGCACCGCAGCCGGAGGTTCGCTACGGACTCTATTATAGGCACGTGTCCGTCCTCCCGCGCCCGGACGGCATCGTCGTCCAGCAGGTGGGCGACAGCGACATGTGGGGCTACGGCGTCGCCGAGGAGCGTCCCGATCGGGCGGAGGCGGAGAACGCGGTGGCCACGATCGCCGGGCTGTTCGGGAGAGTATCCGCCAGCGCCTGAAGGCGCGATGGGCGGTGAGCCGCACCGATCCCGGGTGTGGAGCCGCGGCGTCTGGCCTTGTTTCCGCCGCGGGCCTTGCTCAGCTTGGCGGCATGGACGCCATTCCGTTTGAATACGCTTCGCCGCAAGCGCCGCTGATTGTTCTGGAAGCGCGGATCGGCGACAGGCGCGACAAGGCCGTCGTCGTCCTCGATACGGGCGGGCTCGCGCCCTTCGACGTCATCCTCGGCCAGGCCGTCGCCCAGCGGATGGGCCTCTCGCTGGGCGAAGAGGTCACGCCGCCGGCCACGACCGCCGTCGGGGCTGGCAAGCAGACCTACCGTGTCGGCAAGCTGACGCGCTTCACGCTGGGTCCGGTGTCGCTGACGTCCATCGATGTCGCGGTGACGCCCATGGTCGATCAGATGGGGCGCCAGGTCGGCCGGCGCGTCGATGCGATCGTTGGTCAGCACTTCCTGCGCGCCCGCACCGTGTCCATCGACTATGCCGCCCGACGTCTCGACCTCGACGCCAAGGCGGGGGCCCAGGGCGCGGCGATCGCGTTCACCGAAGGGCGCCTCAAGCCGCTGATGCTGGTGCGCGCGACCATCAATGGACAAGGACCCTTCACGCTGGAGATCGGCACCGGCGCAACGGGAACCACCCTGTCGCCAGAAACGGCGGCCCAGGCCGGCGTCGCTTCGCGCGGCCAGGGCGCTCTGGGCGGGGCGGGCGGGTCGGTGTCCGTGGGTCTCGGCGAGGCCACCGTCGCGTTTGGTCCCGTGACACGCGCCTTGCCCCGCGTGGCGATCTCGGGCGCGATGGATGGGATCAGCGCGGCCGCCGGCGCCCGGATTGACGGCATCCTGGGGACGGACTTCTTCGCCGGCACGCGATTGACGATCGACTATCCCGGAAAAAGGCTGTGGCTCGTCGCCGACCGATAGAGCTGAAGCCCCCGTTTCATTAAAAAATGCTCATGCGAAATAGTTTTCGCTTGCGCTATTTCTGAACACTGATATCTAAGCAGTGCTTAGTTCTGATCCGAAGCACCGGTGGGGATACCGCTGCTGACATCCCCGGGTCGGAGCGCCCAGTACAGCTTTTCACCGATCATCGATCATTCAACTCTCTGTACACGCTGGAGGGCTCTCTCATGAAGCTCCAATCCCTGGCGGCTGTCGCCGCCCTGACCACCTGCCTGTTCGCCGGCTCGGCCTTCGCTGACGGCCGCATCGCCGTCGCCCTGGAAAACCCGCTGGCCGCCAAGACCAAGGTCGTCGCCGGCGGCGCCGTCTTCGTCTGCGAAGGCGCCGAGTGCGTTTCGACCGCCGCCCCGTCGCGGGCCCTGACCGCCGTCTCGTGCAAGGCGCTGGCCAAGGAAGTCGGCCGCGTGGCCGCTTTCGGCGGTGACACCAAGTCGCTGGACGCCGACGACCTGACCCGCTGCAACGCCTCGGCCAAGGCCGGCGTGCAGACCGCGCAGAAGTAAGCGCGCTTTCTCTACCCGGACGCTTTTGGGGCTCTCCCGCCCCGTCCGGCTGTTTCCTCGATCATTCGCCTGATGGGGCGGCGGACCTGTTCCGCCGCCCTTTTTCTTTAGGCGGGTTCGGACTAAGGGACCTTGCATGACCACCTCGACCGCCGCCCTGCTGGAAGACGCCTTGCGCAAGATCGTCGGGCCCGACGCCGAACCCACCTCGATGACCGTCGACTACGGCGCGCCGGCGCCGGTCGCCGCCAGCAAGGCCTGGATCGAGCGTTCGACCCGCAGCCTGGTCTTCGCCCAGGCCGAGGCCCGCACCGAGGACGGAAACCTGGTCGCCGCCGCTTCGGCGGTGTTCCGCAGGGTCATTCCGAGCTAGCGGACCGGTTTTCCGAAACGGCGGCCCTCCTTACGCATTGGCCTTGGTTGCGACTGCGAAGGCTGCGTGTTATCAGGCGCGCGGCTTCGGACAGGGCAGCGCGTCAGCGCCGGCCGTCCATGCGCTTTTCTAGAGCGCGCTCAAGCCTTTAAGCCGGGACGAGGGTTAATCTTCTTGTCCGCGGCGATTGCAACGCACCGGGCGGAACAAGTGGCGGACGAAACCAAGGCGACGGATGCGGGTCAGCGCTATGCGCAGTCCCTGTTCGAACTGACGATCGAGAGCAACCAGCTGACCAAGGTCGAGGCCGACCTGAAGTCGCTGCGCGCCATGGTGGCCGACAGCGCCGACCTGCGCCGCCTGCTCGACAGCCCCGCCTTCACCGCCGAAGACAAGGCCAAGGGCCTGACCGCCGTGGCCGCCAAGGCCAAGTTCCAACTGCTGACCGCCAAGTTCCTCGGCCTGGTCGCCAGCAACGGCCGCGCCGGCGATCTGCTGGGCGCGATCACCGCCTTCGTCGAGCTGTCGGCCGTTCATCGCGGCGTCGTCACCGCCGAGGTGACCACCGCCAAGGCCCTGACCGCCGCCCAATTGAAGGGCGTGTCGGCCGCCGTCGCCACGGCCGTCGGCAAGACCCCCGAAATCTCGACGCGCGTCGATCCGTCCATCCTGGGCGGCATCAAGGTGCGTGTCGGCTCCCGCCTGTTCGACGCTTCGCTCCGTTCGAAGCTCGATTCCCTGAAATTCGCCCTGAAGCGCGCCTAAACCTCTATAAGCGCGTCAAAAGATAAAAATCGCAGAGAGCCCAAGACAGCCATGGACATCCGCGCCGCCGAAATCTCGGCCATCCTCAAGTCGCAGATCGCCAATTTCGGCGAAGAAGCCGCCGTTTCGGACGTCGGCCAAGTGCTGTCCGTCGGTGACGGCATCGCCCGCATCTACGGTCTGGACAACGTCCAGGCCGGCGAAATGGTCGAGTTCCCGAAGGCCGGCGTGAAGGGCATGGCCCTGAACCTCGAGCGCGACAATGTCGGTTGCGTGATCTTCGGCCAGGACCAGGCCATCAAGGAAGGCGACGAAGTCCGTCGTCTGGGCGAGATCGTCGACGTTCCGGTCGGCCGTGGCCTGCTGGGCCGCGTCGTCAACCCGCTGGGCGAGCCGATCGACGGCAAGGGTCCGATCGTTTCGACCGAGCGTCGCCGCGTCGACGTCAAGGCGCCGGGCATCATCCCGCGCAAGTCGGTTCACGAGCCCGTGCAGACTGGCCTGAAGTCGATCGACACCCTGATCCCCGTCGGCCGCGGCCAGCGCGAGCTGATCATCGGTGACCGTCAGACCGGCAAGACCGCCGTCGCCATCGACACCATCCTGAACCAGAAGGCCGCCAACGCCGGCAAGGACGAGAGCGCCAAGCTCTATTGCGTCTATGTCGCCATCGGCCAGAAGCGTTCGACCGTCGCCCAGATCGTCAAGACGCTCGAAGAGCACGGCGCCCTGGAATACACGATCGTCGTCGTCGCCTCGGCTTCCGAGCCGGCCCCGCTGCAATACCTGGCCCCGTTCTCGGGCTGCGCCATGGGCGAGTGGTTCCGCGACAACGGCCTGCACGGCCTGATCATCTATGATGACCTTTCCAAGCAAGCCGTCGCCTACCGCCAGATGAGCCTGCTGCTGCGCCGTCCGCCGGGCCGCGAAGCCTATCCGGGCGACGTGTTCTACCTGCACTCCCGCCTGCTGGAACGCGCCGCCAAGCTGAACGAAGACAACGGTTCGGGCTCGCTGACGGCTCTGCCGATCATCGAAACCCAGGCCAACGACGTGTCGGCCTACATCCCGACGAACGTGATCTCGATCACCGACGGCCAGATCTTCCTGGAAACCGACCTGTTCTACCAGGGCATCCGCCCGGCCGTGAACGTCGGCATCTCGGTGTCGCGCGTCGGCTCGTCGGCCCAGATCAAGGCCATGAAGCAAGTCGCCGGCGCGATTAAGGGCGAGCTCGCCCAGTATCGCGAAATGGCCGCCTTCGCCAAGTTCGGCTCGGACCTGGACGCTTCGACCCAGAAGCTGCTGGCCCGCGGCGAGCGCTTGACCGAGCTGCTGAAGCAGCCGCAATACGCGCCGCAAGCCGTCGAAGAGCAGGTCTGCGTGATCTACGCCGGCACGCGCGGCTATCTCGACAAGATCCCGACCTCGTCGGTCCGCCGGTTCGAAAGCGAGCTGCTCGCTCGCCTGCACAGCCAGCACAAGGACCTGCTGGACGGCATCCGCACCAAGAAGGCCCTCGACAAGGACCTGGAAGGCACGCTGAAAAGCGTGCTCGACAGCTTCTCGGCGACCTTCGCCTAAGGCGATCGATGGCTGATCAACCCAAATCCTTGGACGCATGGTCCGGCGAGTTTGGCGACCGCTACACGCAACGTAGCGCCGCCACCGTCGAGGCTGTTCGCGGCCGTGCGCGGGTTTGGGGCGAGGTGCTTCGGCGTATGACCGGCGACATGCCCAAGAGCGTCCTGGAAGTCGGCCCCAATGTGGGTCTGAACCTCCTGGGCATTCAGGCCCTGTCGGACATGGAGCAATGGGCGATCGAGCCCAATGCTTCGGCCCGGAAAGAACTGGTCGAGAACGGCGTCCTGCCGGCCGAGCGGTTGTTCGAGGGTTTCGGTCACAGCATCCCGCTGGCCGACGGCGCGGTGGACATGGCCTTCACGGCCGGCGTCCTGATCCACGTCGATCCCAGCCAGCTGGAAGCGACGATGCGCGAAGTGCACCGCGTGGCTTCCAAGTACGTCTTCTGCTCCGAGTATTTTTCGCCGAAGGCCGAAACGATTACCTACCGTGGCGAACAAGATCTTCTGTTCAAGAACGATTTTGGCTCGCTCTACATGGATATGTTCCCAGATCTGCAGTTGGTCGATTACGGGTTCTTCTGGAGAAGAACGACCGTGATGGACGACAGCACCTGGTGGTTGTTTAGGAAGGTCTGATAGGCGGATGGCAAGCCTAAAGGAGATGCGCAATCGGATCTCGAGCGTCAAGGCGACGCAGAAGATCACGAAAGCGATGCAGATGGTCGCGGCGGCCAAGCTCCGCCGCAGCCAGGACGCTGCCGAAGCGGCGCGCCCCTATGCGCGCCGGCTGAAGAACGTCATCGCCAACCTGGCGGCCGGCGTTTCGGGCGACGGCGCTCCGGCGCTGCTGGCCGGCACCGGTCGTGACGATCGCCACCTGATCGTCGTCGCCGCCGCCGATCGCGGCCTGGCCGGCGGCTTCACCTCGTCGATCGTCCGCGCCGCGCGCGAGCGGATCGACAGCCTGGTGCGCGAAGGCAAGGACGTGAAGATCGTCTGCGTCGGCAAGAAGACGACGGCGCAACTGCGCCGGCTCTATGCTGACCGTATCGTCGAGAACTTCGACCTGTCGGCCTATCGCCAGTTCACCCTGTCGGTCGCCCAGCCGATCGCCGACCTCGTCACCCGCCTGTACGAAGCCGGCGACGTCGACGTGGTCACCCTGTTCTACAGCCGCTTCAAGTCGGTGGTTCAGCAGATCCCGACCGCGCTGCAGCTGATCCCGGCCGTGGTCGAGGGCGCGGAAGCGACTTCGGGTCCGGCCGCCGTCTACGAGTACGAGCCCTCGGAAGAGGCCATCCTCGAGACCCTGCTGCCGCGCAACCTGACGGTCCAGATCCTGTCGGCCCTGCTCGACAACATGGCCGGCTTCTACGCCAGCCAGATGACGGCGATGGACAACGCCACGCGCAACGCCGGCGACATGATCAAGCGCTACACCCTTGAATATAACCGCTCCCGTCAGGCCCAGATCACCAAGGAGCTGATCGAGATCATCTCCGGCGCCGAAGCCGTCTGATCCTGAACTTCCAACCATAAAAACGCCCGCACGAGCCCGTACGAAAGACCTGAACGCCATGGCCAAGACCCCCGCTAAGGCTCCCGCCGCCGCTGCAAAGCCGGCCGCCGTGAAGAAGCCCGCCGCTC
>NZ_JBFTZS010000202.1:0-7960 GCF_056406675.1 Caulobacter sp. P1_B12_2
TGGATCCGGCGCGGGTGCCCAAGGGCCTCAACGACTCCAAGAAGCTGACCGCCAAGGCGCGCGCGGCGCTGGAGATCGAGATCAAGTCGGTCGCGGTGGCGTGGTGCGTCGGCCTGGCCACGATCGAGGAGATCGAGGAGCTCAACATCCTGCACGCCGCCGGCCTGGCCATGTGCCGGGCCATCGAGGGGCTGTCGGTGAAGCCGGACATAGCCCTGGTCGACGGCAATTACCGTTTCAAGCTGCCCTGCCCGATCAAGACCGTGGTCAAGGGCGACAGCCTGTCCTGCTCGATCGCGGCGGCCTCGATCCTGGCCAAGGAGGCCCGCGACCGGATCATGGTCGAGATGGACACGGTCTATCCCGGCTACGGCTTCGCCGGCCACAAGGGCTATCACGCGGCCGTCCACGTGGAAGGCCTGCGACGCCTGGGTCCGTCGCCGATCCACCGGATGAGCTGGGCGCCGGTCAAGCTGGCGCTGTCCGGCGAGCTGGCCCTGGACGATGCCGTGTTTGACGACGCGCTCGAGGTCTAGAGCACCTCGCCCGTCAGGACGCCACGGAGAGCTTTCGAACCGGCCGATAGCTCAGCCCGTAGTCCAGCAGCACCACCCCGCGCTCCAAGGCCTCAACGCCGTTCAGCCGCATGTCCCGCAGGCCGCGTGAGGATTTCGGAAACAGCGACCGCCCTTCGCCCATCAGCACCGGCGCGACCAGCAACTCCAGGCGGTCCAACGCCCCGGCCTCGATCATCCCGGCCATCAGCCGCCCGCCGCCGACCACCCAGACGTCGCCGTCGTCCAGCGCCCGCAGATGGTCGATCAGGGCCGGCAGGCCGTCGGTCCAGAACCGCGTCTTCTCGCGCACGCTGGTCCCGCGTCCCGAGGTGAGCACCAGGCCGCGCTTGCCGGCATAGGGCCACCCAATCCCCAGGCTGGGGATCAGGTCGTAGGTGCGCCGGCCCATCACCACCGTGCCGATCTGGTCGATGAACCGCTGATAGCCGTGCTCGACGCCGACGAACGGCGCCAAGGGCTCGACGCTCCCGTCGAGGTCGGCGACATGGCCGTCCAGGCTGGCGGCGATCAGTCCGCGAATGACGGCCATGGCGCCCTCGGAAAATCAGGCCGCCAGCATTTCAGAACAATACAGGAACATCAAGCATCCACTCCGTCGCGCCTGGGGTTTCTGAGTCTATTCGGACTCAATCCACACCCAAGCGTGGGGTTAACAGGCCGGTAACCATGCCCGTTCACTCCGGCGTAACCATCAAGACTCATGATTCCGCTCAGTGTTTTTAACGGGAAGCGGACATGTCCTTCGGGCCTGAAACCATCATCCAGGGCGACTGCATCGAGGCGATGAACGCCCTGCCCGAGAAGTCCGTGGACCTGATCTTCGCCGATCCGCCCTACAATCTGCAGCTGGGCGGCGACCTGCTGCGTCCGGACAATTCCAAGGTCGACGCGGTCGACGACCACTGGGACCAGTTCGAGAGCTTCGCCGCCTACGACAAGTTCACCCGCGAATGGCTGAAGGCCGCCCGCCGGGTGCTGAAGGACGACGGCGCGATCTGGGTGATCGGCAGCTATCACAACATCTTCCGCGTCGGCGTGGCCGTACAGGACCTGGGCTTCTGGATCCTCAACGACGTCATCTGGCGCAAGTCCAACCCGATGCCCAACTTCAAGGGCACCCGCTTCGCCAACGCTCACGAGACCCTGATCTGGGCCTCCAAGAGCCAGGGCGCCAAGCGCTACACCTTCAACTACGACGCCCTGAAGATGGCCAATGACGAAGTGCAGATGCGCTCGGACTGGACCCTCCCGCTGTGCACCGGCGAGGAGCGCATCAAGGGCGCGGATGGCGCCAAGGCCCACCCGACCCAAAAGCCGGAAGCCCTGCTTTACCGGGTGATCCTGTCGACCACCAAGCCGGGCGACGTGATCCTGGATCCGTTCTTCGGCGTGGGCACCACCGGCGCCGCCGCCAAGCGCCTGGGCCGCCGCTTCGTCGGCATCGAGCGCGAGGCCGACTATATCGAGCACGCCAAGGCTCGCATCGCCAAGGTCGTGCCGATCGCCCCCGGCGACCTGGACGTCATGGGCAGCAAGCGCAGCGAGCCGCGCGTGCCGTTCGGCAACATCGTCGAGGCCGGCCTGCTCAACGCCGGCGACACCCTGTACTGCGCCAAGGGCTCGCACGCCGCCAAGGTCCGGGCCGACGGCTCGATCACGGTGGGCGACCTGTCCGGCTCGATCCACAAGGTCGGCGCCCTGGTGCAGTCGGCCCCGGCCTGCAACGGCTGGACCTATTGGCACTTCAAGACCGACGCGGGCCTGGCTCCTATCGACGTCCTGCGCAGCCAGGTGCGGGCGGGAATGAACTAGATCTAACTCCGCTCATCCCGGCGAATGCCGGGACCCAGATGGAATGGCGTTGAAGCTGATGCCAAAAACGCTGAGCTCTTCCAATCAGCTACATCGCTTTGGGATCTGGGTCCCGGCATTCGCCGGGATGAGCGGGTTGTTGTTCAGATCAGCCGGTCTGTCCCCGCCTTCGCGGCCTTGAGGAACACGCTCGGCAGCGCGCCCAGTCCCTCAGGGTCGGTCCAGGCGAAATCGCCCTCGCCGTTGCTCTCGGCCCGCAGCACCCGCAGGGTCAGTGAGAAGTGGGTGAAGACGTGCTCCACGGTCCCGAAGTCGCGCCAGGCGCCGGCGGCGGGCGCGGCCTCGGCGGCTTCGGCGTCGGTCCAGGGCGTGGCGCGCCAGTCGCTGGTCGGCAGGCCCAGCATGCCGCCCAGCAGGCCCTTGGGCGGGCGGCGGACCAGGGCGACGGCGTCGCCGCGCGTCAGGACGTAGGCCACCCCGAACCGACACGGCCGGTCGGCCTTCCTGGTCTTGCGCGGATAGGTCTCGGGCGCGCCGGTCTTGAACCCCGCGCACCAAGCCTGGATCGGACAGCGGTCGCACAGCGGCCCCCTGGGCCGGCAGACCGTGGCCCCCAGGTCCATCAGCGCCTGGGCCCAGTCGCCCGGGCGCTCGGCGGTGACCAGCTCGCCGGCCAGGCGTTTGAGCTCCGGCTTTGCGTCGGGCACGGGGTCTTCCACCGCGAATAGCCGCGCCATCACCCGCTCGACATTGCCGTCAACCACATTGGCCTCGCGGTCGAAGGCGATGGCCGCGACGGCGGCGGCGGTGTAGGCGCCCACGCCCGGCAGGGCGCGCAAGGCGTCTTCGGTGTCGGGAAACACGCCGCCATGGTCGGCCGCCACGGCCCGGGCGCAGGCCAGCAGGTTGCGAGCCCGGGCGTAGTAGCCCAGCCCCGCCCAGGCGGCCATCAGGTCGCCGTCCTCCACCGCCGCCAGGTCCGAGACCGTCGGCCAGCGCTGGGTGAAGCTGAGGAAATAGGGCGTGGCGTGCGGCACGGTGGTCTGCTGCAGCATCACCTCCGACAGCCAGACACGGTAGGGATCGGAGCGTAGCCCCGTCTTCCCGGCAGCCGGCCCGGTGCGCCAGGGCAGGTCCCGCGCCTGGGCGTCGTACCAGGCCAGCAGGGCGGCGCGGAGGGCGGGGATGTCGAGCATGCGGGAGCTATGACAGAGCCTTACCAAACTTGTCATCCCGGACGAGCGCGCAGCGCGAAGATCCGGGACCAACGCGTGAGCGCCGCGTTTCCGGCGGTCCCGGGTCTACGCTTCGCTACGCCCGGGATGACAGCCGTTGTTGATCGCTCCCGCCAGCGGTTTCCGTCTGCTACTCTCCTCCCATGCGCCGTCGCCCCCTGCCCACCGCGGAAGAAGCCCTCGAGATCCTCAAGCGCCGCCGCACGCGTCCGCAGAGGCGCCCGCCGCCGCCGGCCGGCAAGTCGCTGGCCCCGCTGATCAAGAAGCTGGATGAGAAGTTCGGCCAGGGCCCGAGCATACTGAAGGCCCGCTGGCGCGAGATCGTCGGCGAGACCCTGGCGCGCCGCACCGAGCCCGTCCGGGTCATCAAGAGCCGCACCGGCGAAGGCGGCACCCTGGAGCTGCGGGTCGACGGGCCGGTGGCCTCGCTGATCCAGCACCAGGCCCCCCAGATCACCCAGCGGCTGGACCTGCTGCTGGGCAAGGGCGCGGTGACCAAGCTGCGCATCGTCCAGGGGCCGGTGAAGGCCCAGGCCGCGCCCGTCGCCGCCCGCTCCCGCCGCAAGCCGCCGCTGGACGCCGCCCAGGAACGCGACCTGGCCGACAGCCTGGCCGACCAGCCCGAGGGCGGACTGAAGGAGGCCCTGCTGAAGCTGGGCCGAGGCGTGCTGCGCGATCCACGCTGAGCCGGCGTCTCCCGCCCCGGTGCTGGATTGACAACCGCACGTTCGATAGGCTGATGCGACGCCTTACCCGCGCCCTTTTCACGCGACTAAAGAATCGCGCTTAACTTCACTGTTCACGCCTATCCCAGGGAAGATCACATGCGTTCGCTGACCCGCCGGCTCCTGACCGCCGTCGCCCTCACCGCCTCTCTGGGCGTCGCGCTCGCCGGCTGCGACAAGAAGGAGTCGGTCTCGGCCGACGACATGTCGCTGGGCAACGCCAACGCCAAGGTCACGGTCGTCGAGTACGCCTCGGCCTCGTGCATCCACTGCGGCCGCTGGAACAACGAGGTCTTCCCGGCCTTCAAGACCAAGTACATCGACACCGGTCGCGTGAACTACGTCTACCGCGAGTTCCTGACCGAGCCGGTTCAGGTGGCGTCCGCCTCGTTCCTGATGGCCCGCTGCGCCGGCAAGGACAAATATTTCTCGGTGCTGGATTCGGTCTACCGCTCGCAGGAAGAGATGTTCACCACGGGCGACTATCGCGGCGTGCTGCTGCGCGTCGCCCAGTCGGCCGGCATGGACGAAGCCCAGTTCACCAGCTGCGTCACCAACGAGAAGAACCTCAAGGCCCTGAACGACCGGGTCGAGAAGTACCAGGCCGACGCCAAGATCACCGGCACTCCGACCTTCATCGTCAACGGCAAGAAGATCCACGGCGACGACGGCGGCGAGGCCTCGCTGGCCGAGCTGGACGCCGCCATCGCCGCCGCCCAGGCCGCCGCGAAATGATCCTCGACCGGCGCGCCCTGATCGGCACAGGCTTGGCGGCTTCGGGCGCGGCGCTGGTCGCCGTCCCGACGGTCGCGCGCGCCGCGCCGCTGCCGGCGGCCGAGGGCGACATGGCCCTGGGCTCGCCCACGGCCAAGGTGCAGGTGGTCGAGTACGCCTCGCTGTCCTGCACCCACTGCGCCCACTGGAACAACGAGGTCTTCCCGGCCTTCAAGAAGCAGTTCATCGACACCGGCAAGGTCCGGTACGTGTTCCGCGAGTTCCTGACCGAGCCCTACCAGTTCGCCGCCGCCGGCTATCTGCTGGCCCGGCGCATGGGACCGGCCAAGTATTTCGAGGTGCTCGACGCGGTCTTCCACCAGCAGGCCGCGATCTACGAAAGCGAAGACCTGTGGGGCGGCCTGCTGAAGATCGGCAAGGGCTTTGGCCTCACCGAGGCCCAATTCACGACCGCCCTGCAGGACAAGGCGGCCCTGGCCGCGGTCAACGCCCGGGTCGAGAAGGCCGCCGCCCGCGACAAGATCGAGGTGACGCCCACCTTCTTCATCAACGGCGAACGCCTCGAGGGCGGCCAGCCCATCGAGACCTTCGCGGCCGCGATCGCCAAGGCGGCCCCAAGCAAGCCCGCCAAGGGCTGAGGGAAGGGCGCACGTGCAATTCCAGCGCCTGCGCCTTCAAGGATTCAAATCCTTCGTCGAACCGACCGAGTTCCGGATCGAGCCGGGCCTGACGGGCATCGTCGGGCCCAACGGCTGCGGCAAGTCCAACCTGCTGGAAGCCCTGCGCTGGGTGATGGGCGCCAACTCGGCCAAGGCCATGCGGGCCGGCGGCATGGACGACGTGATCTTCGCCGGCAGCGGCAATCGCCCGGCCCGCAACCACGCCGACRTCACCCTGACCATCGACAACGCCGACCGCACCGCCCCGGCCCAGTTCAATGACGATCCGGTGTTGGAGGTGGTGCGCCGCATCGACCGGGGCGAGGGCTCGACCTACCGCATCAACGGCCGCGAGGTTCGGGCGCGGGACGTCCAGCTGCTGTTCGCCGACGCCTCGACCGGCGCCAACTCGCCGGCCCTGGTCCGCCAGGGCCAGATCAGCGAGCTGATCGGCGCCAAGCCGCAGAACCGCCGCCGCATCCTGGAAGAGGCGGCCGGGGTCTCGGGCCTGCACACCCGCCGCCACGAGGCCGAGCTGCGGCTGCGGGCCGCCGAAACCAACCTGACGCGGCTCGAAGACGTGGCGCGCGAACTGGAAGTGGCCCTGAACCGGCTGCGCCGCGAAGCCAGGCAGGCCGAGAAGTACAAGCGCCTGTCGGCCGAGATCCGCGCCGTACAGGGCGCCGTGCTCTACACCCGCTGGACCGAGGCCCGCGACACCCTCAACCGCACCCAGAGCGACGCGACCGAAGCGGCCCGAAGCGTCGAAGACACCGCCCGCGCCGCCGCCACCGCCCAGACCGCGATCCTGGCGGCCGAAACCGCCATGCCGCCGCTGCGCGAGGAGGCCTCGATCGCCCAGGCGATCCTGGGCCAGCTGGCCATCCAGAAGGACCGGGCCGAGCGCGAGGCGGAGGCGGCCCAGGCCGAGTTCGAGCGGCTGTCGGCCGACCTGACCCGCATCGACGACGACCGGGCCCGCGAGGCGCAGGGCCTGCAGGACGCCGTCCAGGCCCTGGCCCGCGCCGACGCCGAGCTGACCGAGCTGCGCGCCCAGATCGCCGCCGCACCGGCGCGCGGCCCGGAGCTGGCCGACGCCGCCAAGGCCGCCGAGGAGAACCGCGCCAAGGCCGACAGCGAGGTCGAGCAGCTGGCCGCCCGGGCCGCCGCCGAGGAGGCCCGGGCCCGCGCCGCCGCCCAGCGCCTGGCCGAGGCCGAAAGCCGCCTGGCCCGCACCGTCCGCGCCCTCGAGCAGGCCAAGTCCGAACGCGCCGCTGTCGGCCCCGTGGTCGACCCGGCCGCCGCCGAGGCCCGCCAGCGCTTCGCCAACGCCGAGGCGGGTCTGGCCGCCGCCCGCGCCGCGCTCGAAGAGGCCGAGGCCGTCCGGGTCAAGACCGCCGCCGTCGAAGCCCAGTCCCGCGACCTGGCTCGCAAGGTCGAGGACCAGCTGGGCCGCCTGCGCACCGAGGCCCGGGGCCTGGCCCAACTGACCGCCCCCCGCGCCAAGAGCGGCTTCTCGCCGGCTCTCGACGCGGTGACGCCCGAGAAGGGCTACGGCGCCGCCCTGGCCGCCGCCCTGGGCGACGACCTGGAAGCCGCCCTGGATCCCCGCGCCGCCTCATTCTGGGCCGGCGCCGAGGCCTCGTCCGTGGCCTGGCCCGACGGCGCGACGCCGCTGGCCCCGCTGATCAAGGCCCCGCCGGAACTGGCCGCCCGCCTGTCGCACGTGGCCGTCGTGGCGCGGGCCGACGGCGACCGCTTGGCAAAGGGCCTGCCAGTGGGCGCGCGGCTGGTCTCGAAGGAGGGCGACCTGTGGCGCTGGGACGGCTTCGTGGCCCGCGCCGACGCGCCCAAGCCGGCCGCCGTGCGGCTCGAGCAGCGCACCCGCCTGGCCGAGGTCGAGGCCGAGATCGACCAGGTCGCCCCCCGCGCCGAGGCCGCGACCGCCGCGCTGAAGACCGCCGCCGACGCACTACGGGTCGCGGAAGAAGCCTTGCGAGATAGAAGGCGCGGTCCACCCGACGCCGAACGCCTGCTGACCGGAGCCCGCGAGCAGGTGACCCGCTATGAGCGCGAGGCCGCCCAGCGCGAGGCCCGCGCCCAGTCGCTGGACGACACCATCGCCCGCTTCGAGGCGGAACGCGTCGAGGCCGACACGGCCTTGGCCGCCGTCCGCGCCGAGAGCGCCGGGGCCGAGAGCGCCGCCGACCTGGCCC
>NZ_JBFTZS010000203.1:0-7933 GCF_056406675.1 Caulobacter sp. P1_B12_2
GAGCTTTGTTGCTCCTGAATTCCTCATCCCGAGGTGTGAGGCGAAGGCGAGCCTCGAAGGACGCAGGGCTTCTAGCCCTTCGCCTTCAGGCACAGGTCCAGGTGGGTGCCGTTGTCGTCCTCGACGTGGCGCTTCCAGGCCGCGTCGATATTGGCGATCACCTCGGCCGCGCTGGCGCCCTTGACCGCCTCGCGCCTCTTCTTGCGGTGCAGGATCTCGACGCCGTAGCCCAGGTCCAGGAAGAAGCTCAGCAGGGCCGAACCCTCGGCGCGCGAGGTTTCGGCCTGGAAGGCGGGCGAGTATTCCAGGAAGGTGATCGGCTTCTGGTCGGCCATGAAGGCCTTGGCGCCCATGAAGGCGCGATATTCCATGCCCTCGATGTCGATCTTCATGACGTCGACCTTGCCGAGCTCGCCGCGCAGCAGATCGATCGGCACGACCGGGGCGAAGTCGTAGTCGCTCAGGTCGTCCGGCGCGGCCTGGCCCGCCGGCTCCAGCTGGTGGTTGTTGTGCATGGTTTGGCGGCGCAGGAAGGCGGTCTCCAGCTTGTCGGACACGCCCACCAGGATCAGGCGGATGTTGTCGACGGCGTTGGTCTTGGCGCTTTCCAGGATCACCCGGCCGTTGCCGGGGCTCATCTCGATGGCGATCACCCGGCCGATCGGCCCGACCTTCTTGGCGGCTGGCAGGGCGAAGGCGCCCCAGCTGGCCCCGACGTCCAGCACGGTCATGCCGGGCTTCAGGGTCTGCAGGAAATAGTCCAGCACCCAGGGCTCATAGTCCTTACCGTCCAGCAGCTGCTTGGTGATCACCCAGTGGTCGGGCATGCGGAAGGTGCAGCCGCGGAACTTCACCGAGGTGGGGACGGGGGCGGCGCCGACCGGCAGCGAGATCGCCTGGTGCTTCTTCTTGCGGAACAGACCCATCACGACCTCATGAGCGCGGCGCCTGGAATCGACTGCTGCGGCTTTTGTTTCTGGACCGTCACATAGCGCTAGCTTGTGGCAAGGTCACGTCCGCCGGTCGAGAAAGGTGACGCTCGACACCGATCGCGATTCGTCGCACGCCTAGGCCGCGCTTTTCGGAGACCACCATGATCCGCCTGCTGCTCAACATCCTTTGGTTCATCTGCGGCGGCTTCATCTCGGGCTGCCTGTGGTTGCTGGGCGGCGCGCTGTTGGCCCTCACCATCGTGGGCCTGCCCTATGCGGGCGCGGCCTGGCGCATCGCCGGCTTCGCCTTCTGGCCCTTCGGCAAGGAGATTGCGCCGCGCGAGCTGGTGACCGGCCAGGGCGACCTGGGCACGGGCAACCTCGGCTGCGTGCTCAACGTGATCTGGTTCCTGCTGGGCGGCTGGTACATCGCCCTGTCGCACCTGATCGCCGCCGCCGCCGAGGCCGTGACGATCATCGGCATCCCGTTCGCGATCAAGGACCTGCAACTGGCCATCGTCGCCATCGCGCCGATCGGCCGGACGGTCGTGGACCGGCGCTAGAAGCCGGTGAACAGGCGGTCGACGGCGCGACGGATGTCGTCTTCGTAGGTCTGGGCGGAGCCAGCACGCCGTCGGAGATCGCGCTGGCGAATGGCTGTCATGCCGGTGATGCTGACAAGGAGCATCGCGTCGCCATGCTCGACTTGAATCTCGAAGGCGTTCAGCGGCGTGCTACGGCCCACAAGAACGGGCGCCACGATGACCTCTGTCAGATCACCCAGCAAATGTGAGGACAGCACTACTACGAATGGGACGGCGCCACGCATCGGCGCTGCCGGATTTTCGTAGGATCGTATTGCCGCACCTACCAGGTCCGAAAGTGATCCGAGAGCAATCCATGCTCTTCGATGAAGGCGTTGTGCTCCTTGATCGCCTCGGCGTTCTCTTCCGCCCAGCGCCGTGCGCGTTCCTCGGCGCCGGCGGGATCGACCTTCTGAAGATGCAGCCGTAGCTGGGTCCCGCTCATGCCTGCAATGGAGATCCCCAGCCGCTTGGCCTGAGCCAGCAGTTCCGGATCGATGCCGATGTCGCGTTCGACCTTGCCCATGGGCGAAGGCTAACACGGGGCCCGCCCGCCTGACAGGCGCGGAAACAGACGTTTCTAGCTCGCATCTAGCTCGCGCTCCGCCGTAGCACGTGGGTCCAAGGCCCTGAACTGTCTGGCGAAAAGCCCTGCGCCTCCCAGAACGGTCCGGCTGCGGAGGAGGCGGCGGCGTTRCAGGTCAGGAGGTCGACCTGGTCAAGGGCTTCCTGCGCCAGGGCGGAAGCAAGGGTGCGCGCCACGCCCTGTCGGCGGAAGGCTGGGCGGACGTAGAAGCGGCGCACGCGGCGGGCGGGCTCGGCGGCGGCCGGTTCGACCGAGAGGCCGCCGATCCCCGCCAGCGCTCCGGCCAGCAGCGCGCCGAGCAGGGCCTCGCCCTCGCCGTCGAAGCGCTGGTCGCCGCTGGTCCATCCCTGAGCCAGCAGCGCCATGTTGCGGACGCCCTCGCTCGCCGCGTCGGCGAGGAGGGCGTCGAAGCCGTCCGGCAAATCGTCGATGATCCGGATCAGCTGGATCAAAGGGCACTCCTAGTTGGCGCGCATTCTGATCGCCGAACYGGCTTCCACTTCGGCGGAATGCGCTTAGCCCGGCGAGATCATGTTCTCGGGGCGGACATACTGGTCGAACTCTTCGTTGGTCAGGTAGCCGCCGCCGACGGCTTCCTCGCGCAGGGTGGTGCCGTTCTTGTGCGCGGTCTTGGCGATCTTGGCGCAGGCGTCGTAGCCCAGCTTGCCGTTCAGGGCCGTGACCAGCATCAGGCTGTTCTCGACGCCCTTCTGGATGTTGTCGATCCGCGGCTCGATGCCCACCACGCAGTTGTCGGTGAAACTGATCGCCGCGTCCGAGATCAGGCGCACCGACTGCAGGAAGTTGTAAGCCATCACCGGGTTGAAGACGTTCAGCTCGAAATGGCCCTGGCTGCCGGCGAAGGTGACGGCGGCGTGGTTGCCGAACACCTGGACGCAGACCTGGGTGAGGGCCTCGCACTGGGTCGGGTTGACCTTGCCCGGCATGATCGAAGAGCCCGGCTCGTTTTCCGGCAGGGACAGCTCGCCCAGGCCGGCGCGCGGGCCGCTGCCCAGGAAGCGGATGTCGTTGGCGATCTTGAACAGGCTGGCGGCGACGGTGTTGATCGCGCCGTGGCTGAAGACCATGGCGTCATGGGCGGCCAGGGCCTCGAACTTGTTCGGGGCGGTGACGAAGGGCAGGCCGGTGATGGCGGCGATCTGGGCGGCCACCTTCTCGGCGAAGCCGATCGGGGCGTTCAGGCCGGTGCCGACGGCGGTGCCGCCCTGGGCCAGCTCCATCAGCTTGGGCAGGGTGAGCTCAATACGCTCGATGCCGTTGGCGATCTGCTGGGCGTAGCCGCCGAATTCCTGGCCCAGGGTCAGGGGCGTGGCGTCCTGGGTGTGGGTGCGGCCGATCTTGATGATCTTGGCCCAGGCGTCGGATTTGGCCTTCAGGGCCGTATGCAAGTGCTTCAGGGCCGGCAGCAGGTCATGGACGATCTGCTCGGCGCAGGCCACGTGCATCGCCGTCGGATAGGTGTCGTTCGACGACTGGCTCATATTGACGTGGTCGTTGGGGTGGACGGGCTTCTTGCTGCCCATCTCGCCGCCCAGCATCTGGATCGCGCGGTTCGAGATCACCTCGTTGGCGTTCATGTTCGACTGGGTGCCCGAGCCGGTCTGCCAGACCACCAGCGGGAAGTGTTCGTTCAGCTTGCCTTCGATGACTTCGTTGGCCGCGGCGACGATGGTCTCGGCGATCTTCGGATCCAGCTTGCCGAGCGAGAGATTGGCCTCGGCGGCGGCGCGCTTGACGATCCCGAGGGCGCGAACGATCGGCAGGGGCTGCTTCTCCCAGCCGATCTTGAAGTTGCCGAGCGAGCGCTGGGCCTGGGCGCCCCAGTACTTGTCGTTCTCGACGGCGATCGGGCCGAAGGTGTCGGTCTCGTTGCGCGTGGCGGTCATGCGGCGGGTCTCCGAAAATCTGTCGAGCGGGGTCTATCCCCAAGCCGGGCCTAGGGCAACGTTCCCGGCTTGCGAACAGGCGCGCCGGGCCTTACGCCTCGAAATCTCGCGGAACAGGAGTCTTCCATGAGCCCTCACATCGCCCTGCTGCGGGCCGTCAATGTCGGCGGCCGCAAGGTGCTGAAGGACGACCTGCTGGGCCTGGCCAAGGACCTGGGCTTCGATGACGCCAAGACCCTGCTGGCCAGCGGCAATCTCGTGCTGTGGGGCAAGAGCGGTTCGGACGCCGACATCGAGAAGCGCCTGGAGGACGGGCTGGAAAAACGCATGGGCCTGCGCACCGACTTCATGGTCCGCTCGGCGGGCGAGCTGAAGGCGATCATCGAAGGCAACCCGTTCCCGGACCTGGTCGAGGCCCGGCCTAGCCATCTCGTCGTCAACTTCCTCAAGCATCCGATCCCGGCTGGCGACATCGACGTGCTGCGCGCGGCCATCACCGGCCGCGAACGGGTCGAGGGCGGCGACAAGGCGCTCTATGTCGATTTCATCGACGGCATCGGCGAGTCGATGCTGGACCGCGACTGGAAGAAGACCAAGAAGGCCCCTGTCGGGACGGCGCGCAACTGGAACACCGTGCTGAAGCTGGCGGCGATGGTGGGTTTGTAAGGGACGCGAGCGCTCGCTGTTGGCGTCGCGCGCCCCGTCAACCACGGTTGTCATCCCGGATTTGCGGCCCTTCGGACGTTGTCCGGGATAACAGACGGGGTGGGTTCGATTGAGTTTGAGCTCGGACACGCTGTTGCATGGCGGCAAGGCGGCGGCTTCGTTATACGGGGGCCAGCTCAGGAGAAGTCCATGCTCGTCGCCACCACCAACGATCTGCCCGGCTATCGCATCGTCGCCCATCTGGGCCTGGTGCGCGGCGTCACCGTCCGCTCGCGCAGCGTGATCGGCAATCTCGGCGGCTCGATCCAGTCGATCTTCGGCGGCAAGCTGTCGATCTACGTCAACCTGGCCGAGGCGGCCCGCCAGGAAGCCTACGACCTGCTGGTGGCCCATGCCGCCGAGATGGGCGCCAACGCCATCATCGCCATGCGCTACGACGCCAACGAGATCATGGAAGGCATCACCGAGGTGCTGGCCTACGGCACCGCCGTGAAGGTCGAGCCGACCGCCTGACCATGCCATTGCCTGGGGATGACGGCTGGACGCATCACGGCAAGGTCCGGGCCCGGGAGGACGGCGGCGAGCTGACCCTGGTGGTCGACGGCCTGACCACTCAGGCCAAGTACTACAAGCCGCTGATCTACGAGTTCTTCCGCAAGGTCTGGCGCGGCTCGCGGCCGGCCTGGGGCGAGTTCTCGGTCGAGATCGGCATGGAGTTCGTCGGCGAGCCGCCGTGGATGGACCTGGACAACCTGGCCAAGGCCCTGCTGGACGCCATCAAGGGCTACGCCTTCCACGACGACGCTCAGGTCGCCCGGCTGCTGGTCGAGCGCCGCCCGGCCGAACGCGAGCGGATCGTCATCGTGGTGCGGAAGCTAGACTCGCGCTTTCTGCGGGGCACGCTCGAAGACTGACGAGCCCACCGCGACCAACAGCACCAGCATGAAGGCGCCGTAGCGACCCAGGCTGGCCGGATCGTCGGACATCAGCCTCTGGAAGTGGGCCAGCACCAGGTCGGCGCCGGCCAGGATCGGCAGGCCGAACGCCATGGCCGGAAACAGTCGCCGGCTGCGCGGGATGCGCCGCAGACGTGCCGCGCACTGGAAGACGAAGGCCGCCGCCGCCGCCGCCGCGAAGGCGTTCAGGGCGTAGAACCAGAAGGCCTGCTCCAGCAGTCCGCCGCCGTAGGCCGCGTAGAACAGCGTCGTGGCCAGCCAGACCAGCAGGCCGGCGATGGTGAAAATGGCGACGTCCTGTTTTGACACGATCGGCTCCCCCCGAGGCTTTCCCGGAAGGGGCGGTGCATGGGACGTGCCGGTCTTTACTTAAATCCGCTCATCCCGGCATTCGCCGGGATGAGCGGGATTTGGGTTAAGCGTTCCAGAACTCCAGGAAGCCCCACGCCGCCAGCAGCAGGGCGAAGCTCAGGAAGATCAGGGTCGTGCAGGTGAAGGCCAGCTTGCGCAGCGAGGTCCAGCTGTCGACCCGCCGGCCGCCGCGCCATACGACCGGCAGCATGGCCAGGGTGGCGATGGTCAGCAGGGTGGCGACGAAGGCGCAGGCCGAGGCGCTGAGCAGCCAGCCGCTGGGCCAGCCATAGACCACGCCGGCCACGTCGTCGGCGCCGCTGGCGAAGATTCCGACGCCGATCAGGGCGATCAGCCAGAGGATGGCCTGGATGGTCTGCAGCAGGCTGGCGCGGGCCTGGGTCGGGGTCTGGCGCGCCTCGCGGCGGTCGCGGGTCGCCACGCCGATCAGGGTGGCCAGGGCCGCCAGGGCGCTGAGCACGGCGAAGGTCGTCAGCAGGCCCGGCTGATGCGGGAAGCCCACACGCTCGAACGCCGCAACGCCCATGGGCGAGAAGAACCGCACCACCTTGCCGTCCTCGCGCTGGAACACCAGCAGGCCCGCGCCGATGACCGGGGCGAAGGTGTCGGGCTGGTTGGTCGCGGCCCATTGGCTGGACTTGCCGTCGATCGTCAGGGTCAGGCGGCCGTCGGGCGCGGCGCGGACGGTCGCCTCGCCGATCAGGCGGTCGATGAAGCCTTCCAGCCCGCCATAGGCGCGACGGGTGGTCAGGAACTGGCCCTCATAGGCCCGCGCCTCGTCATGGCTGATCTGGCTGGCGACGGGCACTTCGGGGCGCGGGGCGTAGAAGCGCTCGATGATGATCGAGGGCAGGCTGGCGGGCAGATCGGCGCCGGTGTCGGTGTTGACGGCCACGAACACGCCCAGGCCCAGCTCGGGGACCATGACCATGTTGGAGTGGAACCACAGGGTCGCGCCGGCGTGGCCGAAGCCGCGGCGACCGCCGGGCAGGGGGATGTCCATGAAGCCGGCGTTCCAGCCCGGGGCGCTCTCGGCGGGGCGGTACATCGGCGTGCGGAACATGGCGCTGGTCTTGGGCGAGAAGATCGTCTTGCCGTCGATCGTCCCGCCGTTCAGCAGCAGGGTCATGTAGCGGGCCATGTCGCCCGCCGTGCTGGAGGCCGAGCCGGCGGGAGCGATGTGACCGACGAACTCGGGCGTCTCGGTCTGGAAGCCCAGCGGGGTCCAGCGGAAGCCGTCCGACAGGTCGGCCGCCAGGGCCGGCGCCATCGGAGCCGGCAGGCCATCCCGCCACGGACGGTTTTCGCGGAACGTGGTGTGGGTCAGGCCGGCGGGCAGGATCACCTGGTCGGCGACCACCTTCTCGAACGGCTGGCCGGTCACATTGGCCAGGGCCGCGCCGGCCAGGCCGGCGCCGTAGTTGGAATAGGCCGGCAGCAGGCCCGGCTCGCGCACGCGGTTGGGGCGCTCCTGGCGCAGGTACAGCTCCAGCGGACGCTCGCGGCGCGGGTCGCGTTCGAACAGCTGGCCCAGGGCCCGGTCCTCGAACCCGGCGGTGTGGGTCATCAGGTCGCGCAGCCGCACCGGCGTCTTCTTGCCCTGGTCCTTCAGTTGCAGCTTCTCGGGCAGGTAGATGTTGATCGGGGTGTCCAGGCGCATGCGCCCGGCCTCGACCTCGTTCATCAGGGCGATCCAGGTGAAGGTCTTGGAGATCGAGCCCACGCGGAACAGGGTCTTGTCGGGATCGACCTTGCGGCCGTCCTTCAGGCTGGCGACGCCGTAGCCCTTTTTCAGCACCACCTGGCCGTTCTGGACGACGGCGATGGTCACGCCGGCGATGTGGTCGCGGGCCATGCGGTCGCGCACGACGCCGTCGACATAGGCCTCGAGGTCGGCGACGGGCAGGGGCGCGGCCGGGCTGGCCAGCAC
>NZ_JBFTZS010000204.1:0-7924 GCF_056406675.1 Caulobacter sp. P1_B12_2
GTCGAAGACCATGAACTCCAGGATGTGCCGCGGCTCGATCTCGGCGGTGTAGACCCGCAGATAGGGCTCCAGCGCGCAGCCCATCCGCAGCWGACTGACCAGGGCCAGGTGGTCGTTCACCTTGGGACTGTTCTCGGCGAAGCAGGCTTCCAGCAGACTGGCGATCAGCTGCGCCCGCTCCAGATACATGCCGACCATCATGAACCGCCAGCTCTCGCCATGGCTCATGGTGGTGTCCGCCGCGCCCTTGAACAGGTGCACGTCGGCGATGACGTCATGCAGGAAGGTCACCGAATTGTCGGCGAACTCGCGGCCGGCGTTGCGATCGATGACCTTCAGGTACAGCAGGTTCAGCCGCTCCCAGGTCTCGGTCGTGATCTGGTCGCGGACCTGGCGGGCGTTCTCCCGGGCCCTCGACAGGGACGAGACCACCGAGTTGGCGTCCGACCGGTCCAGAACGAGACCCTTGGCGGCCTCGAAGGCGCCGGCGCTGAGCTCGGTCTCGCCGACCGCGGACAGGGCGATCCGGACGGCCTCGGCGCCGGTGTCGGTCTGGTCGAGAGTGGCGTTGAGCATCACCGTCGACAGCCGAGACAGGTGCTCGGCCCGTTCGATGTAGCGGCCCAGCCAGTAGAGACTGTCGGCAACGCGAGCGAGCATCATTGGCCGGCTCCTTTGTCGGCATGACCATTGCCATTGCCGTTGTGACCGTTCTCCTCGGCGAGCACCCAGGTATCCTTCGACCCCCCGCCCTGGCTGGAATTCACCACCAGCGAACCGCGCTTCAGCGCCACGCGGGTCAGGGCGCCGGGGGTGACCACGGTCTTTTCGCCCGACAGGATGAAGGGCCTCAGGTCGACGTGGCGCGGTTCGATCCTGCCATCCACCAGGCAAGGCGCGGTCGAAAGCTGGATGGTCGGCTGGGCGATATAGTTGGCCGGATCGGCCTTCAGGGCGTCGGCGAACTCCGAGCGTTCCCTGGCCGAGGCGTGCGGCCCGACCAGCATGCCGTAGCCGCCCGAAGCGCCCACCGCCTTGACCACCAGCTTGTCCAGGTTGTCGAGCACATGGCTCAGCTGTGCCGGCTCGCGGCACAGGAAGGTCTCGATGTTGGGCAGGATGGCGTCTTCGCCGAGATAGTAGCGGATGATGTCGGGCACGAAGGCGTAGACGGCCTTGTCGTCGGCCACCCCGGTGCCCGGCGCATTGCACATGACCACGTTGCCGGCCCGGTAGGCGTTGAACAGGCCCGCGGCCCCCAGCGACGAATCACGGCGGAAGGCCAGGGGATCGATGAAGTCGTCGTCGACCCGGCGATAGATCACGTCCACCCGGCGAAGGCCGGTGGTGGTGCGCATGTAGACCATGTTGTCATGGACCACGAGGTCGCGGCCCTCGACCAGCGGAACGCCCATCAGGCGGGCCAGATAGGCGTGCTCGTAATAGGCCGAATTGTAGACGCCGGGGGTCAGCACCACGACCTGCGGGTTCGACCGCCAGTCGGCGCTCATGCTCTTCAGCGTGGCCAGCAGCAGGTCGGGATAGCGCTCGACCGGCCGCACGCCCGCCTCCCGATAGGCGCCGGGGAAGGTGCGCTTGGAGGCGTCGCGGTTGGCAAGCATGTACGACACGCCCGACGGCACCCGCAGATTGTCCTCCAGCACGGCGAATTCGCCGTCCTGGCCGCGGATCAGATCGCTGCCGCAGACATTGGCGTAGGCCTTGTGCGGCACATAGACGTTCTGCATCTCGCGACGGTAGGACGGCGCGCCCAACACCAGTTCGCGTGGAACCACCCCGTCCATCAGGATCTGCTGTTCGCCGTAGATGTCGGCCAGGAACATGTTCAGCGCCTGCAGGCGCTGGGTCAGGCCGGCCTCGATCTTGGCCCATTCCTGGGCCGGCAGGATGCGGGGGAAAAGGTCGGTCGGGATGATCCGCTCGGTGGCGCTGTCGGCCCCGTAGACGGTGAAGGTGATGCCTTGCAGCAGGAACGACCGCTCGAGCATCCGCTGCCGGTCGGCCAGCTCGCCGGCGCCCAGCGCGGAGATTCGGCTTTGCAGCGCCGCGTAGTGGACCCGCACGTCGCCGCCTTGGGCGATCATCTCGTCATAGGCCACGCCAGGCAGGTACGCCGCACCGATCATCGGCAGGGTGGGAGTATCGTCGATGTCCTGGATTTTCGCCGCCACGCCCGTGTCCACTTTGTCCACCCTGCGCGCCGCATTGAGGCGGCGCGTCCCGATCCAGCCTAGAACGCGCGAAGCTCGGAAGCGGTGCTTTTCTCCTCGCGATCATCCGATGCACGGGACTGCCCAACATTTAGGCGCCCTCCTGATGCGCAGGGAACCCGAGCGTCGAACCGTTTCAGGACATTTCACCGCGTGACAGGCGGCGGGGGGGCGACTACAGGGGTTCGGGGGCGCTCCGCGCGGGGACTTGAAGGCTTGGTGCGTAAGAGATTTGCCCTTGGCATGACCACGGCGGCCTTGTTGGTCGCCGGCCATGCCAGTGCGGCTGAGCCCGCGGCCAGCATCACCGGCGTCGAGGACAAGGCGCTGCGCGAAGCGATCCAGCGCGCCATGACCGAAGCCAAGGCGCCGGCCCGCAGCCGCTCGGAGGCCCGCCGCCGAGCCAGGGACGCCGGCGATGACGCCGTCGCCGTGCTGCGCTCGGAAGGCTACTACGCCTATGTCGTTGAGCCGGACGTCTCGGAAGCCGATCCGCCCCGCGCGATTCTCAAGATCACCCCCGGTCCCGTGTTCGTGATCGCCGACCCCCGGCTGGCCTGGAGCGGGGACGCGCCGGACGAGGGGGTCGTCAAGCGGGCCGAGAGCGTGATTCGCCTGACGCCGGGCGCCCCGGGCCGGGCCGGCGACGTGCTGGCGGCCGAGGGACGCGTCGTTTCCCAGGTTCAGCAGCTGGGCTACGCCGACGCGACGGCCGAGCCGCGCGAGGTCGTCGTCGATCACGCCGACCACACGCTGCGTCCGGTCTTCCATATCGCCGCGGGCGACCTGACCCATGTCGACGGGATCCAGGTGGTGACGCAGGGCCGGTCGAACCCCGCCTGGGTCAAGCATCTGGCGCCGTGGACGTCGGGGGACATCTACGAGCCCGACGACATCGCCGAACTGGAGCGCAGGCTGCGCGACACAGGCGTCTACGACACCGTCTCGGTGTCGCTGTCTCCCAAGGACAAGGCGCTGCCCGACGGGCTGCGGCCGGTGATCGTGACCCTGTCCGACCGCAAGGCCCGGACCGTGGAGCTGGCCGCGAACTACTCGTCCACCGACGGGCCGGGCGCGGACGCCAAGTGGATCCACTACAATCGCTTTCGTCGGGCCGACACCACCACCCTGACGGCGCGTCTGGCTCGGCTGGACAGCCGCCTGGAAGCCGAACTGGCCCTGCCGCATTGGCGACGCAGCCAGCAGACCCTGAAGCTCAACACCGCCATCTACCGCGAAGACACCGACGCCTACGTGGAGACCGGCGGCCATCTCGGCGCGGACCTGACCCGGCGGTTGCGGCCGACCGTCTATCGCACCTACGGCGTCTCACTGGACCTGTCGCAGGTCGACTCGCTCACCACCGTCGATGGCGTCACCACCGACGTCGAGCAGAACTTCGCCACCTTCACCCTGCTGGGCGCCCAGGCCTGGGACCGGTCCGACAGCGTGCTGGATCCGAGCAAGGGCTGGCGGCTGGACGTGCGGGCCGAACCCACCGCCATCACCGGCGACCTGACCATGGCCTTCCTCAAGGTCCAGGCCCAGACCACGGCCTACCTCCCGTTCGGGAAAGGCGCGCGCACCGTGCTGGCTGGACGGTTCAAGGCCGGGCAGATCCTGGGCGGCACCATGCCCGAGGTGCCGGCTTCGAACCGATTCTACGCCGGCGGCGGCGGTTCGGTGCGCGGCTACGCCTACCAGGCCATCGGGCCCCGGATCGACAACACCACCACGCCGCAGGGCGGCCTGTCGCTGCTGGAGAGCTCGCTCGAGCTGCGCCACAAGTTCACCGACCGGTGGGGCGCGGTGGCCTTTGTCGACGCCGGCGCGGTCGGCGTCGACAAATGGCCCAACGGCGACGACTTCGGCGTGGGCGTCGGGGTCGGCGTGCGCTACGACCTGGGTTTCGGACCGATCCGGGCCGACATCGCCATGCCGATCAGCAAGCGCGAGGGCGACCCCTCGTTCCAGGTCTATATCAGCATCGGGCAGGCCTTTTGACCGACGCCCAGACACCACCTGGCGGGCCGCCGCCTGAAGACATTCCCGAAGTCGTCGCCGAGGCGGCGACCAAGGTCGCGCGCAAGATCGGCTGGCCGGGCCTGATCGTCATCGTTGCGGTGAGCCTGGTGGTGCTGGTCGCGGTGTTGCTGGGCGGCGTGCGCTTCGGCGCGATCACGCCTCAGGGCCGCGCCTTCCTGGAGGCGCGCACCAGCGGCCTGAAACTGGGCCGGATCGGCCGCTTGAAGATCGAAGGCCTGTCGGGCGACATCTGGAACGCCTTCGGCGTTCGCCGCCTGACGATCAGCGACGAAAAGGGCGTCTGGCTGGAGGCCGCCGACCTCTATATCGACTGGCGGCCGGCCGAGCTGTTCTACCGTCGCTTCCACGCCGACGAGATCACCGCCCGCCAGGTGGTCGTGCTGCGTCGCCCGACCCTGACCCCCAAGGGCAAGTCCAGCGCCGCCCCGGTGTCGGTGGACCTCGACAAGGTCGCCCTGCGCCTGATCACCCGTCCCGAGTTCAGTCGCCAGGCCGGCGACTTCGACCTGAGCGGCGACTACGAGATGGCGCGGCTGGGCGGCCAGAAGGGCAATCTGCGAGCGCTCAGCCGCCTGCACGCCGGCGATCACCTCAAGCTGATCTTCGACCTTGGGCGCGACAAGACCCTGCTGCTCGACGCCGAGGCGCGGGAAGCCAACGGCGGCGCCCTGGCCGGAGCGATGGGCCTGTCGCCCGACCGGCCGTTCGATCTGAACGCCAAGGCCCATGGCACCACCAGCCAGGGCGCCTTCACGCTTCTGGCGCGCTCGGGAAAGGCCACGCCGTTGAAAGCCGGCGGCGCCTGGACGCCGCAGGGCGGTTCGGCGACCGGCCAGATCGACCTGTCGGCTTCGACCCTGACCGACCGGGAAGAGAAGATGTTCGGCGCGGACGCCCGCTTCTCGATCGTCGGCCGCAAGGCCGGCGCGTTCAGCGACCTCGACTTGAAGATCGACAGCCAGAACCTCGACCTGGTCGCTCACGGCCCGGCCGATCTGGGCAAGCGCCTCACCGCGCCGGCGGGCCTGACCTTCAGCGCCAAGGTCGGCAACCTCTCGCGCCTGACGCCCTTGCCGACCATGGGAGCCGGCGTCGCGGACGGGGTGTTCCACCTGACCGGCGACGGCTTCCTGATCGACGGCCGCGTCGATGTCCGCAACCTTTCATGGCTGGGTTATCGACTGGCGCGGGCCAAGGGGCCGGCCCAGGTCGGCTGGAAGCTGGGCGAGCTCAGCATCAAGGCCGACGCCACGACCGAAGGCGGTGGCGGGCAGGGGTTGCTGGCCGTGCTGGGGCGCTCGCCCTCGGCGCAGTTCGAAGGGGCGCGGCTGAAGGACGGCCGCTTCCTGATCCGCTCGGCCAAGGTCCAGGCCCCGAACCTGAGCGTCGTCGCCCAGGGCGAGCGCGGCATCCTGGGCGGCCTGTCGTTCAAGGGCGACGCCAAGGTCGCCTCGCTGGCTCCGGTTCGCGCTGGAATGGCGGGCCAGGCGACCGCGAAATGGTCGGCCAGCCAAGGCGCCGGCAAGCCGTGGATGCTGACTGTCGACGCGCGAGGCGGAAACTTCGCCACCGGCCTTGCCGAACTGGACCGCCTGCTGGGCAAGACCCCGCGCCTCAACGCCCGCGCCTCGTGGGCCAACAACCGCCTGTCGGTCGCCGACGCAAAGCTGGACGGAACGTCCGCCTCGGTGCGCACCTCGGGCGTGTTGGGCCCGGGCACGGCCCTGGCTTTCAAGCTGGACTGGACGGCCACGGGGCCGTTCGTCGCCGGTCCGATCGAGGTGGCCGGCAAGGCCAAGGGCACGGGGGCCGTCACCGGAACCCTGACCGCGCCCAAGGCTGACTTGATCGCCGATTTCGACTCCATCGACGTGCCGCGTCTGCCACTCAAGGACGCCCACGTGGTGCTGTCCTTCGCCAAGCGCGCGGACGGCGGCGACGGCACGGCCTCGATCGAGGCTGGCAGCCAGTACGGCCCGGCCAAGGCCCGCACGGCCTTCAACTTCGCGACGGGCGGTCTGGAGCTGACCGACCTGGACGTCGACGCCGGCGGCGCCAAGGCCAAGGGCGCGGTGTCCCTGCGCAGCGGCCGTCCCGCCACGGCCGACCTGACGGTGGCGGTCGGTCCTGGAGCCTTCCTGACCCAGGGCCGGGTCACCGGCACGGCCAGGATCACCGACGGCGCCTCCGGTCCCGTGGCCCAGCTCGACCTGGCGGCCGACGACATCGTCGGCGGGGCCTGGAAGGTCCGGCACGCGGCGGTCAAGGCGGCCGGCCCGATGGCGCGGTTGCCGCTGACCATCGACGCACGCGGCGAGGCCCCGTCCGGCCGCTGGAAGCTGAACGGCTCGGGCGTCCTGACCCAGGCCGGCGAGGAATACCTGCTGGCCCTCGACGCCGCCGGCGCCATGGCGCGCACCGAGATCAAGACGCGCGAGACCGCCCAGATCCGCTTTGGCGGGCCGCGCACCAACGCCCGTCTGCGGCTGGCGGTCGGCGACGGCGCGGCCGACCTGGACGCCGACGTGGGCGGTGATCTGGCCACGCTGCGGGCGCAACTGACCGGCGTCAGTCTCACGGCGATCAATCCCGACATGGCCGGCAAGGTCGACGCCCATGTGAACCTCTCCGGTTCGGGCTCGACCCTGACCGGCGACTTCGACGCCAACCTGATCGGGGCCCGCGAGCGTGGCCCCAGGACCGACCTCGCGCTGAACGCCGAGATCCGCGGCGTGTTGCGCGATAACCTGATGACCATCAACGCCACCAGTTCCAACAGCCAGGGCCTCCAGGCGAAGGCCGAGGTGACGCTGCCGACCGAAGCCTCGGCCAAGCCGTTCCATCTGGCGATCAACCGCCAGCGGCCGGTGCGCGGGCAATTCACGGCTCAGGGCGAGATCAAGCCGCTGTGGGATCTGCTGGGCAGCTCGGAGCGCAGCGTCTCGGGCAAGATCGACGCCGAGGGCGACCTGGCCGGCACCCTGGCCGATCCGCGCCTGACCGGTCGCGCCAGCCTCGAGGGCGGCCGAGTCGACGACGGCCAGACCGGCCTCAGCCTGCGCGACGTGATCGTTCGGGTAGCCCTGGCCGACAACGCCATCGACGTCAGCCAGGTCTCGGCCGGCGACGGGCAGGGCGGCACGATGTCGGGCTCGGGGCGCATCAGCCTGGCGCGCGGCGGACTGGGCAGCTTCAAGCTGGACCTGAAGGGCTTCCGGGTCATCGACAACGAACTGGCCTCGGCCACGGCCAGCGGCCAGACCTCGGTCAACCGCGGCGCCGACGGCAAGGTCAGGATGGTCGGCGCGCTGGTCATCGACCGCGCCGACGTCTCGGCCCAGACCAAGACCCCGGCCGGCGTGGTTTCGCTGGACGTCATCGAGCGCAATCGCCCGGACGAGATGGATCAGGGCATCGAGGCCCGCAAGGTCGCGCCGGGCAGCGGCATGCTGCTGGACCTCACCCTGACCGCGCCTCGGCGCATTTTCGTACGGGGCCGGGGCCTGGACGTCGAGCTGTCGCTGAACGCCCATGTCGGCGGCTCGACCAACAGCCCGATCCTCGACGGCGAGGCGCGGATGGTGCGGGGCGAATACGACTTCGCCGGCAAGCGCTTCGAGTTCGAGGAGAGCGGCACGGTGCGTCTG
>NZ_JBFTZS010000205.1:0-7917 GCF_056406675.1 Caulobacter sp. P1_B12_2
CGATCTCGCCGGGGGCCACATCCAGCCGGCCGAATTCGGTGACCAGGTGCAGCTCGCCCAGTTGCGGCACGATCAGCAGCTCGCCGTCGGCGTTCTGGAACACCCGGTCGATCATCGAGCGGTTGGCAAGGTACAGGTGCGCGGCCATGCCGGCCTGGGTCGCCACGTCGCCGTTGCCGCCGATCGTCACGAGGCCGTCGACGAAGTCGGTGGGTTCGGCGGGAACCTCCAGCGGATCCCAGCGCAGACGGTTGGGCGTCGGCGCGGCGGCGTCGAACGGGCCGCTCTTCAGCCGGTCCTGGGCATAGGGCGCGTAAGGCCCATGGCCGGCGCTGGGCCGCAGGCGGTAGAGCCAGCTGCGGCGGTTCTCGTGACGCGGCGCGGTGAAGGCCGTGCCCGACAGCTGCTCGGCATAGAGGCCGAACGGCGGCGTCTGCGGCGAGTTCTGGCCCACCGGCAGGGCGCCGGGGACCGCCTCGCTGGAGAAGTGGTTGCCGAAGCCGGATTGGTAGGTGAGGTCCATGGTTGGGTCCCTGGCTCGTTCTCTCTCAACGCACCCTAACATTGTCATCCCGGACAAGCCCGGCGAAAGCCGGGCGCAGAGCCGGGATCGCCGGAAGCGCGGCGCTCAGGCGTCGGCACCGGATCTTCGCGCTGCGCGCTCGTCCGCGATGACAACCGTTTTGAGATCAGGCCTCGACCGTGATCACGCCGCGGCGGATCTGGTCCAGCTCGATGCTCTCGAACAGGGCCTGGAAGTTGCCGTTGCCGAAGCCCTGGTTGCCCTTGCGCTGGATGATCTCGAAGAAGATCGGGCCGAACAGGTTCTCGGTGAAGATCTGCAGCAGCAGGCCCTCGTCGCCGACATTGCCGTCCAACAGGATGCGGTTCTTGCGCAGGCGCTCGGTGTCCTCGCCGTGGCCGGGCACGCGCTGGTCGACCAGCTCGTAATAGGTCTCGATGGTGTCTTGCAGCTTGACGCCCCGGACCCGCAGGCGCTCGACGGTGTCGTAGATGTCCGGCGTGGTCAGGGCCAGGTGCTGGATCCCCTCGCCATTGTACTGGCGGATGAACTCCTCGATCTGGCTCTGGTCGTCCTGGCTCTCGTTGAGCGGGATGCGGATGGCCTTGTCGGGGGCGATCATCGCCTGGCTGAACAGGCCCGTGGCCTGGCCCTTGATGTCGAAATACTTCTGCTCCTCGAAGCCGAAGACCTCGCGATAGAAGGTCGACCAGGTGCGCATCTGGCCGCGCTTGACGTTGTGGGTCAGGTGGTCGAGCAGGTCGAGGCCGACGTTGTTGGCCGCCTCGGCCTCGACCGCGCCGGGGACGGGGTTCCAGTCGGCGAACACGGCGTCCGGACCGGCCACCAGGTACAACATCGAGCCGCCGATGCCTTCCAGCACCCGGGCGCCCTCGCCCAGCACGGTGGGGCCGGCATCGGCCGCCACGGCGCCGCGCTTCAGGGCCTCGGCATAGGCCTGCTCGACGTTCTCGACGGTGAAGGCCATGCCGTTGGCCGACGGGCCGTGGGCGGCGCGGAACTCGGCGACGTGACCGGCGGCCTCGTCATTGACCAGCAGGTTGATGCGGCCCTGCTTGTAGCGGGTCACGGCCTTGGTCGGATGGGTCGAGGCGGGCACGAAGCCCAGCTGCTCGAACAACGCCTTCATGGCGGCCGGTTCGGGGCTGGTGAACTCGACGAAGGCGAAGCCGTCGAGGCCGAGGGGGTTTTGAGCGTCGATGGTCATGGCGGGCTCCGATGGATCAGAGAGCAAGAGCGGCCGGCAGGGCGGCGATCAGGCGGTCATTGTCGGCGGGACGGCCGATGGTGATCCGCACCCAGCCGCCGGGCACGGGCGTGGGGCGGATGATAAGCCCTTCCCGCAACAAACGCGCGGCGGTGGCTTCGGCGCCGGCCGGGCTGCGCAGGAAGACGAAGTTGGCGGCGCTGGCGGTCCGCTGCACGCCCATGGCGTCCAGCACGGCTTCCACCCGGCCGCGCTCGGCGATGGTCAGGGCGACGGTGCGCTCCAGGTGCTCCAGGTCGTTCCAGGCGGCCAGGGCCGCGGCCTGGCTGATGGCTGTGACGTTGAACGGCGGGCGGATGCGGTCCAGGTAGCCGACCAGTTCGGCCGACGAGCAGATGCCGTAACCCACCCGCATGCCGGCCAGGCCATAGGCCTTGGAGAAGGTCCGGCCTGAAACCCAGGTCCCGCCCCAGGCCTTCAGCAGGGCCAGGGTGTCGAAGGTCTCGTGATATTCGCGATAGGCCTCGTCGACGAAGACCACGGTCGAGCGCGGGGTGACGGCCAGGATCTCGCCGATGTCGACGCCGCTCATCGCGTTGCCGGTCGGGTTGTTGGGGGTGCACAGCACCAGCAGCTTGGGGCCCTTGGCCGCCTCGACCTTGAAGGCCTCGACGTCGAGGTCGAAATTGGCCAGGCGCGGCACGTCGACGAAGGTGGCCTCGGCGCAGCGGCCGAAGATCTCGTAGGCCGGGAAGGTCGGCGAGCACAGCAGGATGCTGTCGCCGGGATGCAGCACGGCGCGGAACAGATAGTCGATCAGGGCCTCGGAGCCCGGGGTCATGACGATGCGGGCCGGATCGACCGCCAGCCGCTCGCCGATCGCGGCGCGCAGGGTCTCGCAATAGGGGTCCGGATAGATCTCGGGGCTGGCCAACGCGGCCTGCACGGCGTCCGCGACCTTGGGGCTGCAGCCCAGCAGGTTCTCGTTGCTGGCCAGCTTGGACAGGTCGGCGCGACCGGCCAGGCGACCGGCTTCGGCCAGGGTCATGCCGGCCTTGTAGGCGGTCACGCCTTCCAGGGCCGGACGCACGGGCGAAACCACGGCGGGCGACAGGGACTTTTGATCGACAACCAACATGCGCCGCRCTCCGGAAAGGGGTACGGCGGCAGGATAGGGCCTTGGTGTCGGCAAGGTGTGGCGATGATGACCTAAAACTGTCCACACTCGGTCATTTTATGCCAAGAACTTTGCCTAAATCGCTTCCTGAAGACCACTCCCGGTGATTGTCATCCCGGACCTAGCGCAGCGAAGATCCGGGACCGCCGGAAGCGCCTGCGTTCACGCGTCGGTCCCGGATCGGCGCGCTGCGCGCTTGTCCGGGATGACAGCGTTGAATAGGCCGCCCTATTTGAGCCCCGCCAACGCCTCCAGCGGGAGCCGCGTCACCTGGACATCTTCCTTGTTCGCCGCGTAGCCGACGTACAGCCAGCCCTTCCAGACCACGCTCTTGGGATAGTGATAGCCCGGCCGCTTGTACTTGCCTTCGAACCGCAGCGGCTGCAGGTCGCCCTGTCCGCGCAGCAGCCAGCTGCGGTCGAACAGTCGGCCGTCGCGGCTGACGGTCACCGCCAGGGGCATTCGCGGCCGATCGCTATTGGGTGCGTTGACAAGATAGGCCGAGCCGTCCGGCAGGTTGCCGGCGCTCTGCTTGGCGCGGGAATCCGGCATCGCCGTCAGGACGGGCGTGGTCCAGGTCACGCCCCGGTCGCAGCTCTCGGCGGCCAACTGGCGAAAGCTCAGTTCTTCGTCGCGAAACACCATGACCGCGCAACCGTCGGCGCGGCGGAACAGGCTGGGCTCGATCTCGCGGCTGAGCCGGCGTTCGTGCGGCGCGGCGGCGGTGGCCATGTCGCGCGGCAGATTGGTCATCCGACCCTCGGTCCAGCCCGCGACGCCCAGCGGATCGTCGGTGAAGAAGGGCTTGGCGATCATGCCGGGACGCAGGTGGAAGGCCGCCAGCACTCGCCCGTCGATCCGGTGCGGATCCTGTTCGATCACGCCTTCGACGGGGCGACCGTCCGCGCCCATGACCCGGCGCGGTTCGCTCCAGGTCCGACCGTCCGAGCTGGTGCGGTACTCGGCGTAGCCGCCGGCGCCCGACTGGAAGCCGTCGGGCCAGACATTGGCGTAGGCCACTAGGACCTGGCCGTCCGTCCACCAGCCGCCGCTGGACCGCATCACCCCGCCCTCCCCGGCCGGCGTCAAAGGCCTGGGCGCGCTCCAACTCTCGCCGTCGTCGCTGACGCTGTAGGCCACCCAGGTGTCGGCGGAGTCCTCGTCCCTGGCCGAGCTCTGCCACTGGGCGTACAGCCGCCCCTTGAACGGGATCAGCACCACGCCGTTGCTGAACCGGTCCGTCTCCTGCGTCGGCGCGAAGACGGTGAAGGTCTGGGCGCCCGGCGCCGGCTTCAGCCCCAGGTCAGGCCGGTCCTGCTGGAACAGGTTCGGCGCGATCTCGTAGGGCGCGGCGCGCTCGGGTTCCGCGGCGCCCGCCGTCAGGGCCAGCGCCGCCGCGCCCGCCGCCAGGAGCCTGATCATCCGGCCTACTCCAGGTAATCCAGCGGCAGGGCCGTGGCGTCCTTGATCGTCTCCAGCACGAAGCTGGAGCGGATGTCCTTGACGGCCGGCATCTTCAGCAGACGCTTCATGGTGAACTCGGCATAGGCGTCGAGGTTCGGCGCCACCACCCGTAGGAGATAGTCGTAGCCGCCGGTCATGGCGTGGCAGCCCACCACCATCGGCTCGCGGCGCACGGCCTCGGCGAAGGCCTCGGCTGCGGTTTCGCTGTGGCGGTCGACCTGGACCTCGACATAGGCCAGCAGGTCCAGCCGCGCCTTGCGCCGGTCCAGCAGCGCCACGTAGCCGGAGATCAGGCCCGAGGCCTCCAGCTGCTTGACCCGCCGCAAGCAGGGGCTGGGCGACAGCCCGACCCGCTCGGCCAGCTCGACGTTCGTGACCGAGCTGTCCTGCTGGAGGATTTCCAGGATCTTCCGGTCGGCGCGGGTGAGCTTCATCGTGACCTGTTCTTCAAGCCGGTTGGCAGATTGTGTCGAGACTAGCGCGGTTGGGCGGCGCGGGACACCGCTTGGCGTTCAGCCGGAGCCTTAGGCCAGGTTGGAACGTTGGCTCCCGCGAGGACGATCAACGTCCATCCCTGGAGAAAACACCTCATGCGCACCGCCCTGCTGATTTCCGCCGCGATCGCCAGTCTGTCGCTGGCGGCCTGCTCGCAGAAGACCGAGGACCACACCGCCGCCGCCGCCGATCAGGCCGGCGCCGCCACGGCCTCGGCCGCCCAGGACACCGCCAACAACGCCAACGCCGCCGCCGCCAACACCGCGGCCGCGACCGACAAGGCCGCCGACAACACCGCTGACGCGGTCGGCGCCGCGGAGCGCAAGACCGACGCCGCCGCCGATGCGGCCGCCAAGACCCACTAGCGCGTGATTGGGGACAGGCGCATCCGCCTGTCCCACCAGCACCGACAAAGCAAAACCCCCGGAGCTTTCGCTCCGGGGGTCTCGGTTACGCTTACTGGTACGCTTACTAGCGGCGAGCCTTGGGCTCTTTTCAGTTGGCCAGGCGGCGCAGGAAGGACGGGATCTCGAGATCCTCGCCTTCCTCGGCGGCCGGCTGGTCCAGGGGCTGCAGCTGCGGGCGGGCCGAACCCGTCTGGCGCGGCTGCTGGGCCGGTTGTTGCTCGTAACGCTGCTGGCGACCACCGCCGAACAGGCTCATCCAGCCGCCCGACTTCTGGGTCCGGCGGTCGTCGTAGGTTTCACTGTACAAAGGCTCTTCGTCGGCGCTCTCGGCGACCAGCGGGTCGACGATGCGGGTGACGCGCGGGGCCGGGGCGGCCACGCGGGGCTCTTCGATCACCGGCTCTTCGAAGTGCAGGTCTTCCTGGGCTTCGACGACGGCTTCGGGTTCTTCATAGGCCGGTTCCGGCGCGTAGGACGCGGTGGCGGCGGCCGGGCGCTCGATCGGGCGCGGCTCATAGCGCATGCCCGGGCGGCTGGTGTCGGCGGTGGTCGGGACCGGAGCCGGCGCGGCTTGCGGCGCGGCCGGTCGGGTCTCGGCGATCAGCGGCTGGGCCGTGGTGTTGCGCGAGACGGGCTTGGGCTCGATCTGGGCGATGGACGCGCCGTCCATGCCGGTGGCGACCACCGACACGCGGATCACGCCGTCCAGCGACGGGTCGAAGGCGGCGCCGAAGATGATGTTGGCTTCCGGGTCGACCTGATCCGAGATGGCGTTAGCCGCTTCATCGACTTCGAGAAGCGTCATGTCCATGCCGCCGGTCACGTTGACCAGCACGGCCTTGGCGCCCTTCAGCGAGACTTCGTCCAGCAGCGGGTTGGCGATGGCGTTCTGGGCGGCCATCAGGGCGCGGTCTTCGCCGGTGCCCTCGCCGGTGCCCATCATCGCCTTGCCCATCTCGGTCATGACCGTGCGGACGTCGGCGAAGTCGAGGTTGATCAGGCCCGGCAGAACCATCAGGTCGGTGATCGAGCGGACGCCCGAGTGCAGCACCTGGTCGGCCATGCCGAAGGCTTCGGCGAAGGTCGTGCGCTCGTTGGCGACGCGGAACAGGTTCTGGTTCGGAATGACGATCAGGGTGTCGACATAGCGTTGCAGCTCACCGATGCCGGCGTCGGCCAGACGCATGCGGTGACGGCCTTCGAAGTGGAAAGGCTTGGTGACGACGCCGACGGTCAGGATGCCGCGTTCGCGAGCGCACTTGGCGATGATCGGGGCCGCGCCGGTGCCGGTGCCGCCGCCCATGCCGGCGGTGATGAACACCATGTGCGCGCCGTCCAGGTGCTCGCCGATCTCGGGGAAGCTCTCCTCGGCGGCGCTCATGCCGACTTCGGGGTGAGCGCCCGCGCCCAGGCCCTGGGTCACTTGGACGCCGAGTTGGATGCGACGGTCGGTCTTGGCGAACTGGAGTTGCTGCGCGTCGGTGTTGGCCACCACGAACTCAACACCCTCGAGGCCGGCCTCGATCATGTTGTTGACGGCGTTGCCGCCGGCTCCACCGACGCCGAACACCACGATACGCGGCTTCAGTTCAGTCGTACGCGGCGCGGAAAGAGAAATTGCCATGGGAGCCTCGCGTCTTAAACGCCGAATTCGTCAACTGCCGAACAGATCAAACGCCGGGAGTCATCTCGACGATCGGGTTAACAGAACAACCACCAACCTTAATCGGTGGTTAACTCCATAAGGTGAGTCGGCTCTCGGTCGACCCCAAAGAGGCCGGAAAAATCCAGTTATCCAAAGGAATCACAGGGGATTCCTGGGGTTCCTCAGGGTAGCCCGGAGGGCCGTGCGGCGGAACGCCGCTGACCGAAAAAGCCTTGAAAAATCCCGTTTTCAGGGCCTCGAAAACTGGGCCATTAGGTGTTTCCGACACTTAGATCGTAAACGCTTATGCTTAAGTTCTGTTAAGACTTGGCCGCTGTTCTTGGCGAGCTTGGCCAAGACGAAAAAATTTTGGCCGTCACAAAATTTAACAGTCCCACTCCGGGGAGCGCGACTCAGCCAAGCTTGCAGGATGTGGGACGAGGTCCCGCGACTACTCGATCAGAGATTGTCGCGCAGCCAGGCGGCGGCCTTGGCCACCGGGCTGGCGTTGGGATCCATCGGGCGCTTGCGGATCGCCGCCCCGGCCAGGGCCTTGGGCGAAACCACCTCGCGCGGCCCGAAAGCCGTGCGGTGCAGGACGCCGGCGGCGGCGCAGAACGCCGGACCCGACGCGGCGTCGGCCAGGTGCGGCACCCGGCGCGGACGGCCAAGGCGGACAGGGCGGTCGAACACCCGCACGGCGACTTCGCGCACGCCGGCCAGCTGGCTGGCGCCGCCCGTCAGGACGATGCCCGCGCCCGGTTCGACCGGCGCGCCGGACGCCTTCAGGCGCTCGCGCAGCAGTTCCAGCGTCTCCTCGACGCGCGGTTGGATGATGCCCTTCAGCAAGGACCGGGGCGCGATCACCGGGCCCGCGCCCGGATCGTCGCCGCGCGGCGGGGCTTCGATCATCTCGCGGTCCTCGTTAGCCGAGGCGATGGCGCTGCCGTGCAGGGTCTTGATGCGCTCGGCGCCGGC
>NZ_JBFTZS010000206.1:0-7905 GCF_056406675.1 Caulobacter sp. P1_B12_2
GAACAGGTGGTACAGCTGCACCGAGACCGGGTGGTTCATGTGCCCGCCCGCCTTGGGGTGCGGATGCAGGATCAGCGCGATCGGGGCGTTGTCGGTCTTGCCCGGGGAATAGCGGCCCTCGATGCGGCCCGAAGCTCCGGTCAAAATCACGTCAGGCATTCAAGGTCCCTATCCAAAAAGGGGCGACGGGGTCGGCTCCTTGCGCCCCGCCCAACGGAGGGAGAGGCGAAGGAATACTTGACCGCTGCGCTTGGTCTTCCTAAATCCGCACCGCGCGCCTTGGTCTTTCGCAAGAGCCTCGGGCGCGAAGTCGCGGCTTGTAGCACACGCCTAAGCCAATGCGCGGCGAATCCGCAAGGAGATAAGGCGCATGCGCCTGAGCACCAAGGGACGCTACGCGGTGATGGCCATGACCGATCTGGCCCGCCGCCAGGATCAGGCCGAGGGCCGGGCCGTGGCCCTGGCCGAGATCGCCGCGCGCCAGCAGATCTCGCTTTCCTATCTCGAGCAGCTCTTCGCCCGCCTGCGCCGCAAGGGGCTGGTGGTCAGCGCCCGGGGTCCGGGCGGCGGCTACCGCCTGGCCCGCGAGGCCTGCGACACCGCCATCGCCGACATCGTCCTGGCCGTGGACGAGCCCCTGCGGGCCACCCGCTGCGGCCTGTCGCAGCCCGGAAGCAAGGCCAAGGGCGCGCCCAAGGGCTGCATGGCCGGCGGCGCCCAGTGCCTGACCCACGACCTCTGGGAAGAGATGGGCCGCCAGATCCACGGCTACCTGGCCAGCGTGTCGGTCGCCGACGTGCTGAACGGCAAGCTCAAGGAGCGGGCCCTGYAGAACAAGGCTGGGGAGCAGGCGGCCGCGTGAGCAAGCCCTCGATCTATCTCGACTACAACGCCACCGCCCCGATCCGCCCCGAGGCGCGGGACGCGGTGCTGCGCGCCTTCGAGACCGCCGGCAACCCCTCGTCGGTGCACGCCAGCGGCCGGGCCGCGCGCGACCTGGTCGAGACCGCCCGCAAGCAGGTGGCCGATCTGGTCGGTGTCGTTCCGGGCTCGGTCACCTTCGTCAGCGGCGGCACGGAAGCCAACGCCCTGGCCATCGGCAGCGCCGCCTTCGCCGGCTTCAACCGCATCATCGTCAGCGAGGGCGAGCACGACGCCGTCCTCGAAACCGCCGCCGCCTCGGGCCTGCAGGTCCTGAAGATGCCGCTGGACGCCGACGGCGTCGCGCGGCTGGATTGGCTGGAAGAGGCGCTCAGCGACGAAGGCCGCGCCTTGGTCTGCCTGATGCTGGCCAACAACGAGACCGGTGTGATCCAGCCCGTGGCCGAGGCTTCCGCCCTGGTTCGCGACGCCGACGGTTGGCTGCATGTCGACGCCGTCCAGGCGGCCGGCAAGATCGCCATCGACTTCACCGCCCTGGGCGCCGACACCCTGGCGCTGTCGGCCCACAAGCTGGGCGGCCCGCAGGGCGTCGGCGCGCTGGTGGCCGGTACGCGCGCCACGATCGTTCGCCAGCAGCACGGCGGCGGCCAGGAGCGCGGCCGCAGGGCCGGCACCGAGAACGTCGCCGGCATCGCCGGCTTCGGCGCGGCGGCGGAAGCGGCCGTCCACGACTTGCCCTCGATGGCCAATCAAGGCACATGGCGCGACGCCTTGGCCGAACGGCTCAAGGCCGCTGGCGCTGTCGTGCTCGGGGAGGGCGCTCAGCGCCTTCCGCAAACCCTGTGCTTGGCGGCCGAAGGCTTCGCCTCGCAGATCCAGGTGATGAACCTGGACCTGGCGGGCGTGATGGTCAGCGCCGGCAGCGCCTGCTCGTCGGGCAAGGTCAAGGCCAGCCGCGTGGTGGAAGCCATGGGCCGGTCCGACCTGGCTCCGTTCGCCCTGCGCGTCAGCGGCGGCTGGGCCTCGACCGAGCAAGACTGGATTTCCTGCGGCGACGCCTGGCTCGCCGCCTATTCGCGTATCGGCGCCCGTCGCCGGGAGGTGGCGTAATGGCCGCGGTCAAAGAGACCATTGATACCGTCGCGTCGCTCGAGAAGTACGAGCACGGCTTCACGACCGATATCGAGCAGGAGTTCGCCCCCAAGGGCCTCTCCGAGGACATCGTGCGCTTCATCTCGGCCAAGAAGGACGAGCCCCAGTGGATGCTGGACTGGCGTCTGGACGCCTATCGCCGCTGGCTTGAGCTGGAAGAGCCGACCTGGGCCAAGGTCGACTTCCCCAAGATCGACTATCAGGACAGCTACTATTACGCCGCGCCGACCCAGAAGGCCGGGATCGCCAGTCTCGACGAGGTGGATCCCGACATCCTGGCCGTCTACGCCAAGCTGGGCATCCCGCTGAAGGAGCAGGAAGTGCTGGCCGGCGTCGTCGGCGCGCCGCGCTACGCCGTGGACGCGGTGTTCGACAGCGTCAGCGTCGTCACCACCTTCAAGAAGGAGCTGGCGGCGGTCGGCGTGATCTTCTGCTCGATGAGCGAGGCGATCCGCGAGCACCCGGAGCTGGTCAAGCAGTACCTGGGCTCGGTCGTGCCGACGTCCGACAACTATTTCGCCTGCCTCAACAGCGCGGTCTTCAGCGACGGCTCGTTCGTCTACATCCCGCCGGGCGTGCGCTGCCCTATGGAGCTATCGACCTATTTCCGCATCAACGCCAAGGACAGCGGCCAGTTCGAGCGGACCCTGATCATCGCCGACAAGGGCGCCTATTGCTCTTACCTCGAGGGCTGCACGGCCCCGATGCGCGACGAGAACCAGCTGCACGCCGCCGTGGTCGAGCTGGTGCTCCTGGACGACGCCGAGATCAAGTACTCCACCGTCCAGAACTGGTATCCGGGTGACCCCGAGACCGGCAAGGGCGGCATCTACAACTTCGTCACCAAGCGCGCCGACTGCCGCGGCGACCGCTCCAAGGTGTCGTGGACCCAGGTCGAGACCGGCTCGGCCATCACCTGGAAATATCCGTCCTGCGTGCTGCGCGGCGAGGGCTCGTCGGGCGAGTTCTACTCGATCGCCGTGACCAACGGCCACCAGCAGGCCGACACCGGCACCAAGATGATCCACCTGGGCGCCAATACGAAGTCGCGGATCGTCGCCAAGGGCATCAGCGCCGGCAAGTCGACCAGCACCTATCGCGGCCTGGTCTCCGCCCACCCGAAAGCCAAGGGCGCGCGCAACTTCACCCAGTGCGACTCCTTGCTGATCGGCAAGACCTGCGCGGCCCACACCGTGCCCTATATCGAGGCCCGCAACGGCCAGTCGGTGTTCGAGCACGAGGCCACGACCACCCGCCTGTCGGACGACCAGCTGTTCTATTGCCAGCAGCGCGGACTGTCGCAGGAAGAGGCCGTGGCCCTGCTGGTCAACGGCTTCGTCAAGGACGTGCTGCAGCAACTGCCCATGGAATTCGCCGTCGAAGCCCAGAAGCTGGTGGCGATCTCGCTGGAAGGCTCGGTGGGATGACGCCTGTCCGCTTCGGCCTGAACGACAAGGAATACAAGTACGCCCGCCAACTGGCCTTTCAGGCGGCGCACGGGACTTGGATCAACCCCTACGGCGACGACGCGCCGCTGATCGACCGCAGCGCCAAGCTGCTGTCGGGCGGCAATGCCGACGCCGCCGCCGAGCGGGAGTTGCTGACCACGCTGCTCAAGCTCGCCTGCTACAGCCCCGAACACGAATGGGAAGCGCCGACCCTGACCGGCAAGCCGACCACCTTCGCTCTCCAGACGCTCGAAAAGATCACGGCCTTCAATGCTTAATATCCAGAACCTCCACGCCAATGTCGGCGACAAGCCGATCCTCAAGGGCGTCACGCTGGACGTGCCGGCCGGCGAGGTGCACGCCATCATGGGGCCGAACGGGGCTGGCAAGTCGACGCTGTCGTACGTGCTGACCGGCCGCGGCGGCTACGAGGTCACCGAGGGCTCGGCCACGCTGAACGGCGAGGACCTGCTGGCCCTGGAGCCCAACGAGCGGGCCGCCAAGGGTGTGTTCCTGTCGTTCCAGTATCCGCTGGAGATCCCGGGCGTGCCGGCTCTGACCTTCATCCGCACGGCTCTCAACGCCCAGCGCCGGGCGCGCGGCGAGGACGAGATCGCCGCCCCGGCCTTCCTGAAGCTGGCCAAGGAAAAGGCCGCGGCGCTGAAGATCGACTTCGACATGCTCAAGCGCGGCCTGAACGTCGGCTTCTCGGGCGGCGAGAAGAAGCGGATGGAAATCCTGCAGATGGCGATGCTGTCGCCCAAGTTCCTGATCCTGGACGAGACCGACAGCGGCCTGGACATCGACGCCCTGAAGATCGTGTCGGAAGGCGTCAACGCCCTGCGCGCGCCCGATCGCGGCATGCTGGTGATCACCCACTATCAGCGCCTGCTGGACTACATCAAACCCGACCGCGTCCACGTGCTGGCCGCCGGCCGCATCGTCGCCTCGGGCGGCCCGGAGCTGGCCCTGCAGCTCGAGGCCGAAGGCTACGACAAGTACACGGTCGCCGCCTGATGAGCCTGGCCTCCGCCCTCAAGACCGGCGACCTGACCCAGCTGCCGTCGCGCCGCGACGAGGACTGGCGCTGGACCGATCTGCGCGGCCTGGTGCGAACCTTGCCGCCCGTCTCGCCGGCGGTGAGCGCCGCCGTCGCCGCCGGTCCGTTCGACGGCCTGGCCGCCGACGAGATCCTGTTCGTCAACGGCCGTCAGCGTCATGCCGCCGCGACCGGCGCGGGTGATGTCATCGCGCTGCGCTTCGTCTCGGTCTCCGAGGGCGCGGCCCACGCCGCCGCCTACGCGATCGTCGTCGAGCCGGGCGCCACCCTGGTCCTGCTGGAAAGCCACGAGGGCCGCGCGGGCGGCTACTTCTCGGACGTCACCCTGGACATCGCGGTGGGCGAGGGCGCTCGCGTCGAGCGCATCGTGCTGATCGACGACCATGCCGAGGCCATCGACGTGATCACCGCCGAGGTCGACCTGGCCCCGGGCGCGACCTTCAACCAGACCGTCCTGACCGCCGGCGCCCGCCGCCAGCGGATCGAGACCCGCGTCAACCACCCCGGCGCCCACGCCAACGTCCGGCTGGACGGCGTCTACGTCCTGGAAAACCAGCGCCACGCCGACCAGACCACGGTCGTCACCCACGGCGGCGTCGACGGGATCACCAGCCAGCTGACCAAGGGCGTCGTGGACGACCAGGCGCGCGGCGTGTTCCAGGGCCGAATCGTCGTCCAGCCCGGCGCCGACCAGACCGACGCCCGCATGGGCCACCACGCCCTGATCCTGTCGGACAAGGCCGAGGTCGACGCCAAGCCCGAGCTGCTGATCTTCGCCGACGACGTCGCCTGCGCCCACGGCAACACCATCGGCGCCCTGGACGACGAGCAGATCTTCTACGCCCGCCAGCGCGGCATTCCCGAAGCCGAGGCCCGCGCCATGCTGACCCAGGCCTTCCTGGGCGAGGTGGTCGAGCGCATCGAGCACGCGGGCGCACGCGAAGTGGCGACCGCCTGGGTCGCCGCCAGGCTGGGGAGGGCGATCTAGTGGCTTTTGACGCGCCCTTCGACGTCGAGGCGATCCGCGCCCAGTTCCCGATCCTGGCCCGCCAGGTGCACGGCAAGCCGCTGGTCTATCTGGACAGCGCCGCCAGCGCCCAGAAGCCGGAAGCGGTGCTGAACGCCATGACGGGCCTGGCCCGCACCAGCTACGCCAATGTCCATCGCGGCCTGCACACGCTCGCCAATGAAACGACGCAAGCCTATGAACAGGCTCGGGAAACCGTCGCGAAGTTCATCAACGCCGAACCCACCGAAATCGTCTGGACCAAGAGCGCCACCGAGGCGGTCAACCTGGTCGCCGACACCTTCGGCCGTTCGCTGAAGGCCGGCGACGAGATCCTCATCTCCGAGATGGAGCACCACGCCAACATCGTGCCGTGGCACTTCCTGCGCGAACGCTACGGCCTGGTGCTGAAGTTCGTGCCCGTCACCGACGACGGCCGGCTGGACATGGAGGCCTATAAGGGTCTGCTGAACGAGCGCACCCGGATGGTGGCGCTCAGCCACATGTCGAACGTGCTGGGCACCATCAACGACGCCGTCGAGATCGTCCGCCTGGCCCATGCGGCCGGCGCGCCGGTGCTGCTGGACGGCTGCCAGGCCATCGTCCACGCCAAAGTGGACGTGAAGGCCCTGGACGTCGATTTCTACGTCTTCTCCGGCCACAAGCTGTACGGCCCCACCGGCATCGGCGTGCTCTACGGCAAAGCCGAGCGCCTGGCCGCGCTGCCGCCCTATCAGGGCGGCGGCGAGATGATCGGCTCGGTGTCGATGGACAAGATCACCTATGCAGACCCGCCGCACCGGTTTGAAGCCGGCACCCCGGCGATCCTCGAGGCCGTCGGTCTGGGTGCGGCCATCGACTGGCTGAACACCATCGACCGCGACGCGGCCCTGGCCCACGAGCACGCGCTCTATCAACGGGTCGTCGATCAGCTGGACGGCGTCAACGGCGTGCGGATCATCGGCACGGCGCCTGGCAAGGGCGCGGTGCTGAGCTTCGTGGTCGAGGGCGCCCACGCCCATGACGTGGCCCAGGTGCTGGACCGTTACGGCGTGGCCGTGCGCGCCGGCACCCACTGCGCGGAGCCGCTGATGAAGCGTTTCGGCGTCACATCGAGCGCTCGCGCTTCGTTCGCCCTATATAACACCCTGGACGAGGCCGACGCGTTCGTGAGCGCGCTGGCCAAGGCCCGCAGTTTCTTCAGTTGAGCCGACATGACCGACCAAGCTGTCTCCAAGATCCCGCAGGCCGAACTCGACAAGCTGACCGACCAGCTGATCGAGAAGCTGAAGACGGTGTTCGACCCGGAAATCCCGGTCGACATCTACGAGCTGGGCCTGATCTACAAGGTGGACGTGTCCGACGAAAAGGACGTGGCCATCGACATGACCCTGACCGCCCCGGGCTGCCCGGTGGCCGGGGAARTGCCGGGCTGGGTCCGCGACGCGGTCATGGAGCTGGAAGGCATCAAGTCGTGCCATGTCGACCTGGTCTTCGAGCCGCCGTGGGATCCCTCGCGGATGAGCGACGAGGCCAAGCTGCAACTGAACATGTTCTGATCGGTTCGAAAGTTTAATACCGCTCATCCCGGCGAATGCCGGGACCCAGATGGAATGGCTTTGAGGCTGGCGCCAGAAGCGCTGAGCTCTTCCAATCAGCCTCAGCGCCTTGGGATCTGGGTCCCGGCATTCGCCGGGATGAGCGGTTGAGAGTAGGATTGCGATATGGAAGCCACGATCTCACCGACGATAACCCCTCGCGTTCGTCGCCCCCGCCCCAAGGTCGTCACCCTGACGCCGGCCGCCGCCGCGCGGGTGAAGGAGATCATGGACCGGGCCGATAAGCCTTATGCGGGCCTGCGCGTGGGCGTGAAGAACGGCGGCTGCGCGGGCTCGGAATACATCTTCGAATACGCGGCCGAGAAGGGCCCGATCGACGAGGTGGTCGAGGACCAGGGCGTGACCATCCTGATCGATCCCAAGGCCGTGCTGTTCCTGATCGGCACCACGATCGACTACGAGACCACCAAGCTGTCGTCGAAGTTCGTGTTCAACAACCCCAACGAAACCGACGCCTGCGGCTGCGGCGAGAGCGTGACGATCCAGCCGGCGCCCGAGGCTCTGGACTGACGCTCATCAATACGCCGTCTTGCGGGGAATGCGGCTTGGCCTGGGGCGCGCCGGCGTTCCGCCACGAGGACCATGCGCCGCTGTACTGGTCTGACACCGGCATGCTGTGCTCGACCGCCTGCGCCACAAAGCATTTCGACCAGCGCCGGGAGGACGGGGCGTTGGTTCCGGTTCCGGCGGAGTGTACGGTCGAGCTGTGACCTAAATCCAGTTCCCGGTGACCTGCAT
>NZ_JBFTZS010000207.1:0-7824 GCF_056406675.1 Caulobacter sp. P1_B12_2
CCCCCCACCCCTCTGTCCGTCGCAAGTGCGGAGGGGCGGCGCGCCGGCGCGCCAATCTATCTCACCGTCAGCTGAACCAGGGGTCCCGGGCACAAGGCCCGGGATGACGGCGAGGGGGTTAGGGCTAACGGCTCTTAACCATCCGAACCCATCCGTTCTTAACCGTCCCGGCGCTAAACCTCAGATCATGAACGGTCCGATCGACCCCATCCGGCGCGCCCAGGCCGCCCGCCGCGCGCTGCCCGCGCCTCGCGACGACGCCAACGACGCCGACCGCCCCGAGGTGGACGGCGAAGAAGACGTGACCTTCGTGCGTGACGAGCAGCCGGCTCCGCCGCCGCCTCGCAGAGGGGCCTTCGCGACCTTCGCCGCCCACCTGATGGGCCAGACCGGCCAGAAACGCGGCCTCCGCGGTGGGCAGGAAGTGCTCGACACGGCGCGTTCGACCTATCTCGGCACGGAATATTCCGGCACGGCCGACCGCCGCCCCAGGGCGGGCCTGATCAAGAAGACCGAGATCTAGCGCTTCAGACGCGCCAGCTCGGCCTCGAGCGCGGCGACCCGCGCCTCCAGCGTCGCCACCTTCTGCTCCAAGGTCAGCGTCTCGCCCGGCAAGGCGGCGGCGTGCGCCCCAACGCCCGCCCGGCGCGCGGCCTCGGCCAGCGGAACGCCCAGAAGCTCGGCGAAGGCGGCGATCTGGGCGGCCGTCAGCTCGCGCTGGTCCTTGTAGGCCAGGACCAGCTCCTCGCCGGTCATGCCGGCCACGGCGGCCAGCACCGCCCGCGTCAGCCCGCGCTCGGCGAGCCGCGCGTCGTACCAGAACTGGTCGAAGAACAGGGCCATGGCTGAAAGTTAGCGCGTCGGAACGGGTTGGCGCCAGTCTTGCTTAACTCGCGGGTAACCGTCTCGCGAGTTTCCCGATGCTGCTCACCGCCGTCACCCGCTTCTTCGATATCGCCGTGGTCACGCTGATCTTCACGGCCCTGACCTAGGCGTTCTCCAGCAGCATCATCGTTCCCTGGCCGCCGTCGGCGCAGATGCTGACGATGGCCTTTTCGCCCTTGGGCCGGCTGGCCAGTTCCTTGACCGCCTGGCTGAGGATCCGAGCGCCGGTCGCGCCGAACGGATGGCCGACCGCCAGACTGCCGCCCGTGGGGTTCATCCGCTCGCGCGGGAACTTGCCCAGATCGACATCGACGCCCGCCTTGGTCTTGCGGAAGGTCTCGTCCTCCCAGGCGGCGATGTGCGACAGCACCTGGGCGGCGAAGGCCTCGTGGATCTCCCACAGGCCGATGTCGGCGTATTTCAGGCCGTTACGGGCCAGCAGGCGCGGCACGCCGTAGGCCGGGGCCATCAGCAGACCCTCGTGGCGCAGGTCGATCGAAGTGACCTCGTAGTCGACCACCTTCACGCGCGGCGTCTTGGCCGGCAGGCGGGCCAGGCCCGCCTTGGACGCCACCCAGATCGCCGCCGCTCCGTCGGTCAGGGGCGAGGAATTGCCGGCTGTCAGCGTGCCCTGGCCGCTGGTCTTGTCGAAGGCGGGGCCTAGCTTGGCCAGCTTCTCCAGCGTGGAGTCCTTGCGCGGGATGGTGTCGCGTTTGACCTCGCCGACCGGGATGACCAAGTCGTCGAAGAAGCCGGCCTCCCAGGCCTTCACGGCGTTCTGGTGGCTCTCGAAAGCGATCTGGTCCTGGTCGGCGCGGGCCAGCTTCCATTCTTTCGCGGTGATCTCGGTGTGCTCGCCCATCGACAGGCCGGTGGTGCGGTTGGCGACCTTGGGGATCCACAGCTTCAGGTCCGAGGGTTTCAGCTTGCCCAGGTGGGCCAGCTTCTGGCCGGGAGTCTTGGCAGCCTGGAAGCCCTTGAGCCAGTCGGAGAAGCCGATGCTGGCCCCGACCTGGACCTTGCTCATGCTCTCGACCCCGCCGACCAGGGCCAGGTCGCGACCGCGGCCGTCGATCATGCCGGCGGCCTCGATCACCCCGATCATGCTGGTCGAGCAGGCCATGATCGTCGAGAAGGCCGGGATGGTCGGTTCGGCCCCGGCGTCCAGCAGCACCTCCCGGGCGATGTTGCTCCAGGTCAGGTTGGGGATCACCGTGCCCCAGATCGCGAAGTCGGGGCGAGCGCCCTGTGCGAGCATGGCCTGAACGACCGGCGCCGAGAGGGCGATCGCGTCAAAGGTCTTCAGCGGCCCGTCGACCTTGGCGAACGGAGTGCGCAGACCGGCCGCCAGCCAGATGTCGGGTTTGGACGCCATGATCGTGATCCTCGGAAAGCTGGGATGTCAGCATGGCGAGGCTGGGCCGCAAGGTCTTGTCGAATTTGACGATCAGCGCGACTGGCCGCCCAGGGAGTGGAGTTGGGCGAGCACTCGGTCCAATTGCCGCCTGTCGATCAACTCGATGGCTGCGACAATGCCTTGGGCGCGGCCCCTGGTGAGCGGTTCTTGCAGATCGCATAGGTCCCGGAGATGGCCGGACAATCTATGGATAGCTTCGTTCACCAACATCAGGTGGCTTTCCGCGCCGCTCGAGCCGTAGCCATCGCGACCCGCAATCGTCAGTTCATGGATCGCCGCGGCCAGGAAGCTCAGCGCCGCGTTGCGTTCCGCGTCGACAAGTTGATCATCAATTTCCATGATCTGGCACGTAGACGCCTCAGTGCGCGTCGCCGAAGTCCACGTCGCGGCGGGCCGAGACGATGGTCACGATGAAGCCGGCCAGCACGTCCAGCAGCACCATCACCGTCAGCAGGAAGAACACCGAGGTTCCGAACGCCGGCGCCAGCAGGAACTCGACCAGGCAGATGATGAACAGCACCATCGACAGCGAGTGGTTGATGATCGCGATCTTGCGGCTGGTGGTCGACTTCAGCAGCTCGACGAACAACACCACCAGCGAGGCGGYCAGCAGCAGGTCGCCCAGGCTGACGGCCCAGTCGGCCTTGGAGGTCATGTGGATCGTGAACAGCTGCTCGGCCAGCCGGTACTGGGCGGCGTTGGCGTTGAAGCCGCCCGCCAGGGTCAGGACGATCAGGTTGTAGACCAGCACTGGCAGGGCCAGCAGCGGAAACGCGGCGAACATGCTCTGGCTCTCCCCCGAGAGGCGCGTCCCGACGACGCGACAGTAGCCGTCAGCGTTAACCGGTTTTGCGGATTCCCGAAAGGCGGCGCCGCCCAGGGGGCGAGCGCGGCCTAGACTTCGTCCACGCCTTGCGGATTGCGGGCGCGGGTCTGCAGCCACATCACCCCCAGCAGGTCGGACACCGAGGCCTTGAGCCGGCCGAAGTTGGTGTATTTCGACACCCCGCTCTCGCGGTGACGGTGGTTCACCGGCTGGAACTCGACCTGATACCCCTCGCGCAGCATCAGGGCCGGGATGTAGCGGTGGATGTGATCGAAGTACGGCAGCCGCAGGAAGGCCTCCCGGCGGAAGGCCTTGAGCCCGCAGCCGGTGTCGTTGGCGGTGTCCTTCAGCATGCGCTTGCGCACGCCGTTGCCGAACTTGGAGGCGAAGCGCTTGGCCGAGCTGTCCTGGCGCTTGACCCGCTCGCCGCCGACCAGGGCCAGCTCGGGCGGGGCGGCCTTCAGGGCCTTGGCCAGGCGCGGCGCGTCGGCGGGGTCGTTCTGGCCGTCACCGTCCAGGGTGACGACGATCGGAGCGCGGGCGGCCAGCACGCCGCTGCGGACGGCGCGGCTCTGGCCCGAATTCTTGCGGTGGCCCAGCACCCGCAGCTGCGGGATCTCGGCCTTCAGCGCCACCAGCAAGGCCTTGGTGTCGTCGCGGCTGGCGTCGTCGATGAAGATGATTTCGTGGCTCTCGCCGGCGAAGGCGGCCGCGATCTCGCGGGCCAGGGCCGGGGCCGCGCCGCCTTCGTCGAAGACCGGCACGACGATCGAATAGTCGGGAGTTGAGGAAGCGGCGGTGTTCATCGGCCTCTAATACCGCAAAAATAGCCAGAAAGAAGGATCGTGCTATTCCACTGTCATGACACTTGAATCGCGCCTGGATGACTGGAGCCGCGGCTGGCGCGGCCCTCTGTTCGCCGCCCTGGTCGCCCTGGTGGCCGGGCTGCCCGGCCTGTTCGCCATGCCGCCGCTCGACCGCGACGAATCACGCTTCGCCCAGGCCACCGCCCAGATGCTGGAAACCGACGACATGGTCGTCATCAAGTTCCAGGACCAGCCGCGCTTCAAGAAGCCGGTCGGCATCCATTGGCTGCAGGCCGCCAGCGTCACCGCCTTCTCGGCGCCCGAGGATCGCGGCATCTGGGCCTATCGCATCCCCTCGCTGCTGGGGGCGATGCTGGCGGCGGCCGCCTGCGCCTGGGGCGCGGCGGCGCTGCTGGGACCCAAGACCGGCCTGCTGGCCGGCGGCATATTGGGCGCGACCCTCCTGCTGTCGACCGAGGCCTTCATCGCCAAGACCGACGCGGCCCTGTGCGGCTTCACCACCCTGGCCATGGCCGCCGTGGCGCGGATCTACGCCGCCCATCTGAACGGCCGGACGATCGACCGCTGGACCAAGCTGGCCTTCTGGGTCGGCCTGGCCATGGGCGTGCTGATCAAGGGCCCGGTCGGGCTGATGGTGGTGATGCTCAGCGTCGTCGCCCTGTGGATCTGGGACCGCAAGGCCCCGTGGATCAAGGACCTGGGCTGGGGCTGGGGCGTGACCGTGCTGGCGGCCATCGTCTTGCCCTGGGCGATGATGATCACCGTGGCCACCGACGGCGCCTTCTGGTCGACGGCCGTGACCGGCGACCTCGCCCCCAAGCTGGCCGGCGGCCAGGAAAGCCACGGCGCGCCGTTCGGCAGCTACGCCCTGCTGGCGTTCGTGCTGGTGTTCCCCGCCACCCTGCTGCTGCCCGCCGGCCTGGTCCAGGGCTGGACCGGCCGCCATGAGGCCGGCGTGCGCTTCGCCCTGTGCTGGCTGATCCCGACCTGGCTGGTGTTCGAGATCCTGCCGACCAAGCTGGTGCACTACACCCTGCCCGCCGTGCCGGCCCTGGCCATGCTGATGGCCGCTGCCCTGCGCGCGCCCCTGGGTCCGATCTCCCGGGTTGTCGGCGCGATCCTGTCGACCCTGGCCGGCCTGCTGCTGGCGGCCGTGGCGATCTATCTGCAGATCGAGCACGGCGACCCGAGCGACATCCCCTGGACGACGCTGACCGCCCTGCTGTTCCTGGCGGCCGGCGTCGTGGGGGCCGTGCTGCTGATGCGCAAGACCGCCGCCATCGCCCTGGTGGCGGCCGGGGCGATCGGCGTCGCCGCCCACGCCGCCCTGGTCGGGGTGCTGGTTCCCCGGCTGGAGCCGCTGCTGCTGGCGCCGCGCCTGGAGGACGCCCTCGAGCGCGCCGACCTGGCGCCCCGGGGCGGCGCGCCCGGTCCGGTGGCCGTCACCGGCTACGCCGAACCCAGCATGGTCTTCCTGCTGGGCACCACCACCCAGCTGACCGACCCGGTGGGGGCGGCCAAGGCCGTCGCCCAGGGCCGGCCCGCCGTGGTCGAGGGCCGACAGGAGAAGGCCTTCCAGGCCGCCCTCGCCGCCCTGAGCCAGACCGCTCGTCCAGCCGGCGTGGTCGAGGGCTTCGACTATTCCGACGGCGACAGGGAGCGCCTGACGCTCTATCGCGGCGCGCCGATCCGCCCGGACGAAATGGGCGACGAGGCCGGTGAAGACCTCCCAACGGAGCCCCGCCCATGAGCCGCTTCATCCAGATCGTCGAGGTCGGCCCGCGCGACGGCCTGCAGAACGAGAAATTGTCCCTGCCCGTCGACGATAAGCTGGACCTGATCCGCAGGCTCGAGGCGGCGGGCGCCAAGCGCATCGAGACCGTCTCGTTCGTCAACCCCAACCGCGTGCCGCAGATGGCCGGGGCCGAGGAGATCCAGGCGGCGCTGAAGCCCGACCTGGAGCATTCGCGGATCGGCCTGGTGCTGAACATGCGCGGTTGGGAGCGCTGCGTGGCCGCCCAGTGCGACGAGGCCAATGTCGTGGTCTGCGCCACCGACGGGTTCGGCGTCGCCAACCAGGGGACGACCTCGGCGCAACAGGTCGACGTCCTGGCCGCCATCGTCGAGCGCCAGGCGGTCGAGGGCGGTCCGCCGATCACCGCGACCATATCGGTGGCCTTCGGCTGCCCGTTCGACGGCGAGGTGTCCGAGGACCAGGTCGTGGCCATCGCCCGCGAGGCCGCGGCGATGGGCGTGGCCGAGATCGCCATCGCCGACACCATCGGGGTCGCCGATCCGTGGACCGTCCGCCGGCGGATCGAGGCCGTCCGCGCCGCCGCCCCGGACGCCAGGCTGCGCATGCACTTCCACGACACCCGCAACACCGGCCTGGCCAACGCCTTCGCCAGCGTCGAGGCCGGGGTAGACGTGCTGGACGCCTCGGTCGGCGGCCTGGGCGGCTGTCCGTTCGCGCCGAACGCCACCGGCAACATCGGCACCGAGGACCTAGTCTACATGCTGGAGYGCGCCGGCTTCGAGACCGGCTACGACCTGTCGGCCCTGATCGAGATCGGCCGAGACATCAGCGAGCGCCTGGGCAAAGCGCCCGCCTCGTCCCTCGCCAGGGCCGGAAAATTCCCCGCCTGACGTCACTACTTCAAGTGACATCGGCAAAATTGACTCTCCTCTTAGGGGCAATTCTAGTCCCTCGCGATCCAAGCTGGATCAGCGCGCGGTCGACGTGCGCTCGGCGGTTCGCGCCAAGGGGGCATCGATGACGACCACGATCACGTTCCAGGGCAATTTCCCGGCTGGCTGCCCTTCGGCGGTGGGCGCCTACCGCGAGGCGGGCCTGGTGTTCACCAACTCGGTGGGCAACCGCTGGGCCAGCCCGTTCACCAACAACTTCGTCGGCACCTACGGCTCGCCCAGCCAGCTGTTCGCCAGCCGCGACGACAACGGCCTGTTCGACTTCCGGTCGCTTCAGATCTGCAACCCAAACACCGCGATCCCGGCGCAGACCATCACCTTCACGGGCATCCGCGCCGACGGCTCCTCCATCGGGGCCAAGTTCACCACGCCTGACTTCGACACCGCGCCGCAGACCTTCGCCCCCGTCGGCTTCGACGAGTTGACGAGCCTGGTGGTCAGCCTGGGCTTCGTGGCCTTCGACWATTTCGCGTTCGAAGGCGTCGCCGCCAAGACGGTGTCGTTCGACCAGGACTTCCCGCCCGGCTGCCCGTCGGCGGCGACGGCCTACGCCTCACAGGGCCTGACCTTCACCAACTCGATCGGCAACCAGTGGTGCAACGGCTTCATCAACGGCTTCGTCGGCAGTTACGGCTCGCCCTGCACGGTGACCGTCGCGCCACCGGCGGGCCAGACGTTCGACTTTCGCTCGCTGCAGGTGTGCAACCCCAATCCCGCCATCCCCGCCCAGCTCGTCACCTTCACGGGGACGCGGCCGGACGGCGGCACGGTCAGCGCCGCCTTCTCGACGCCGTCCAACAACACCTCGCCCCAGACCTTCGCGCCTGACGGATTCGGCGGCCTGGCCTCGCTGACGATGGCGCTGGGCTTCGTGGCGTTCGACAACTTCGTGTTCGCCGACTAGGCGGCGGCGCTCTCCCCGGCGAAAGCCGGGGAGCCGGCGTCAGATCGGCCGCCCGGTGATCTTCCAGATCAGCGGCCGCGACACGCTCATCAGCAGGATGGCCGGGGCCAGCAGGACGGCGATGATGTAGCGCTGGACGGTGTCGGCCCGCTTGATGAAGTAGCGCGACAGGCCCACGCCCTTGTGAAACTCGACCTTCAGCGGATGCTCCAGGCTGGTGTGGCCCAGGTGGATCACCTGGGCGGCCGGCTGGAAC
>NZ_JBFTZS010000208.1:0-7810 GCF_056406675.1 Caulobacter sp. P1_B12_2
CCTCAAAACCTTGATGGCGAGCCTGCTCTGGCGTCTGGCCGTGTCAAGGACCGGCCTCCGGCCGGCCGCGCCGCGGCGGCCCCAGCGGGGCCGTCCCTGACACGGCCAGACGCCAGACCTCCGATCCACCAAGGCTTTAAGGTGCGGTCGCATCCGGGGGGATGGGGCTTAGACAAGCACATCTTCTGGGCAGCCCAAAAGAGTGGATGCCAAAGGCGGCAGCACGCAATTCACAAAAAGATCGCCAAGGATTTTCCCTCACGCCGCGAAGCGATCCCTCGACCGCCAGACGTGACGAAAGCTGACGTTTCAATCCTATGATGACGGAGCGTAGACAACGCCTATCAATTGTTTAGCGTCATGAACTTGGCGGACCCCTGGCTCGAATCCGGGAAGCTCGAAAGGGCGTCACGATGTCATCGCCGTCCCCCGTCCATGTTGACCTCGGCCTGCTTGCCAGCGCGATGCACGACAGCCGCCAATATCCCGAGTTGGAACGGCGCATCCGACGCTTTCATGGCAAGGTAGTCGTTAAGACCGACCTCGATCAGGTTCGTCGTGCAATCGACGAACTAAATGGACTGCTTCGTGAGATGCCCGCGCCAGCTACATTTACTGGGTTTGAACTGGCGGCCGGAGAGGCGCTTTGCGTCTACGCAGTAGTGGCCTATTGCCGTGCGCTCGTCTCTGATGGGAGCGGCCGATTTCCAACGGGTGTGAAATTTCCACCAGATTTGGCAGCCGCACACGACCGCATCGCAAGCTTACGCAATCGGCGATTGGCCCACTACGGCAGAAGCGAGTCTGAAGAGGAGGCAAGCTGGGCAGACGATCGAGCAGTCGCGGTGTTTGAAGGCGATCACCTGTATCTCCGCTTTGCGACCAGCCGCCGTGGCTGGGACAACAAAATTATCGACGATCTCGACGCTCTTACGGCCTTTGCGATTGACGCGGTCACTGCTCAGGCCACTGCGGAGTCGAACGCCCTTGCGGACGAGTTGATCGCCGTCGTCGATCAACCTGAATTTATCCAACTCGCACTTAGGAGTGAGTTTTCCCCTCGGCAATTTTTCGACAATCCTGAGCAGGCCGATGCTATAGGAAGTTCGGAGATAACTGTGTTTAGTGGGATGAGATTTTCTGTACTCACTAGCGACAAATAGGCTCTTCTCTGCAATAACCCCTTTCAATGTTCACATTATTCTTGTGTTTGTGTCGCCGCGCTTTCTTACTACTCACTGAGGACCGAAATCAAATATTGGTGCCCCCCAACGCCAACAGCCCCGACCTCTCGGCCGGGGCTGTCGCTCTATCCAACGCTGATCCGCGTCCGCCGCCTCTACGCCGCGTCCAGATCCAGCGAATACCCCGCCGACCGCACCGTCCGGATCGGATCGCCGTCCACATCCCCGTTCAGCGCCTTGCGCAGCCGGCCGATGTGCACGTCCACGGTCCGCGCCTCGACATAGACGTCCGAGCCCCAGACGGCGTCCAGCAGCTGTTCGCGGCTGAACACCCGGCCCGGGTGCTGCATCAGGTAGTCGAGCAGGCGGAACTCGGTGGGGCCGAGGTGGACTTCCTTGCCCTGGCGCTTCACGCGGTGGGCGACGCGGTCGATGACGATGTCGCCGACCGTGATGCGGTCGTCGGCCAGGCCCGGGCGGATGCGGCGCAGGACGGCGCGGACGCGGGCGGTCAGTTCGATCATCGAGAACGGCTTGACCACATAGTCGTCGGCGCCGGTGTCGAGGCCGCGGATCCGGTCGCTCTCCTCGCCGCGCGCCGTCAGCATGATGATCGGCACGTTGCGGGTTTCGGAGCGGCCGCGCAGGCGGCGGCAGACTTCGATGCCCGAGACCTTGGGCAGCATCCAGTCGAGGATCACCAGGTCCGGAGCGCGCTCCGAAGCCATGGTCAGGGCTTCCTCGCCGTCGCCGGCCACGCCGACGACATAGCCTTCCTTGTCGAGATTGTAGTGCAGCAGGGTGGCCAGGGCGTCTTCGTCTTCGACCACCAGAACATACGGAGTCACTAGGCCGGCCCTCTATCAGTTCGACAGGGTTTCGAGCTTGGGCCGCTGGGAGATGATCTCCTCGCCGGTCAGCTCGAAATGGATGATCTCGGCGATGTTGGTGGCGTGGTCGCCGATGCGCTCGAGGTTCTTGGCGACGAACAGCAGGTGGGCGCACGGATTGATCGTCCGGGGATCGCCCATCATGTAGGTCAGCAGTTCGCGGAAGATGGCGTTGTAGTGCTCGTCCACCTCCTCGTCGCGGCCCCAGACGCCGACGGCGCGCTGCAGGTCGGAGGTGGTGTAGGCGTCCAGCACGTCCTTCAGCCGGCCCTGGACCAGGCGGCCCATGCGCTCGATCGAGCGGGTCAGGGCGGTCATCGGGTCGGCTTCGGTCAGGATCAGGGCGCGCTTGCCGATGTTCTTGGCCATGTCGCCGCAGCGTTCCAGGCTCATCGAGATCTTCAGGGCGGCGACGGCGTGGCGCAGGTCCACGGCCATCGGCTGGCGCAGGGCGATCAGGCGGAAGGCCTTGCGCTCGATCTCGGCCTGCAGGATGTCGAGCCGCTCGTCGCGGGCCACGACCTGCTGGGCCAGGGGCGCGTCGCGGCGGGCGATGCAGTCGATGGCGTCGGCGACCTGGGCCTCGGCCAGGCCGCCCATGCGGGTGACCTCGGCCGTGAGGTGGCTCAGCTCTTCGCCGTAGGATTTGACGGTGTGCTCGGTCATGTCTCGATCCCTACCGGTTAGCCGAAGCGGCCGGTGATGTAGTCTTGGGTGCGGGTGTCGCGAGGATTGGTGAACATCTCCTCGGTCGGACCGCTCTCGACCAGCTTGCCCAGGTGGAAGAAGGCGGTCTTCTGCGACACGCGGGCGGCCTGGGCCATCGAGTGGGTGACGATGACGATGCAGAACTGGTTGCGCAGCTCGTCGATCAGTTCCTCGATCTTGGCCGTGGCGATCGGGTCCAGCGCCGAGCAGGGCTCGTCCATCAGGATCACTTCGGGGCTGACGGCGATGGCGCGGGCGATGACCAGGCGCTGCTGCTGGCCGCCCGACAGGCCGGTGCCGGCCTGGTGCAGACGGTCGGCGACCTCGTTCCACAGGCCGGCCTTCTTCAGGCTGGCCTCGACAATGGCTTCCAACTCGGCCTTGCCGGTGGCCAGGCCGTGGATTTTCGGACCGTAGGCGACGTTCTCGAAGATCGTCTTGGGGAACGGGTTCGGCTTCTGGAACACCATGCCCACCCGCGAGCGCAGCACCACCGGATCGACGCTCTTGGCGTTGACATCATTGCCGTCAATCTCGATCGAGCCCTGGACCTTGGCCGACGGGATGGTGTCGTTCATGCGATTGATGCAGCGCAGGAAGGTCGACTTGCCGCAGCCCGACGGGCCGATGAAGGCGGTGACCGACTTGGCCGGCACGTCCAGGCTGACGTCGAACAGCGCCTGCTTGTCGCCGTAGAACACGTTGACGTCGCGAGCCCGGATCTTGAACTCGCTGGTCGTCACGTGGCCGTGGCCGGCGGGGATGGCCGAGGCCAGGGTCGGAGCATGAGCGGCGATGGTGTCGTCGCGGTTTTCGGTCGGCATGGCGTGTCCCAGCGAAAGGGAGGAAGCGAGGGGATTGAGAAGGCGCATCAGTCTACCACCGGCGTTCGAAGCGACGGCGCAGGATCACGGCGGCGGCGTTCATGACGATCATGAAGACCAGCAGCACGATGATCGCCGCGGCGGTGCGTTCGTGGAAGGCGCGCTCGGAAGCGTTCTCCCAGATGAACACCTGGACCGGCAGCACGGTGGCCGAGCTGGTGAAGGTTTCGGGCGCGCCGGGCACGAAGGCGACCATGCCGATCATCAAGAGCGGCGCGGTCTCGCCCAGGGCGTGGGCCAGCGACAGGATGGCGCCGGTCATCACGCCGGGCATGGCCAGCGGCAGCACGTGGTGGAAGACGGTCTGGGCCTTGGAGGCGCCGACGCCCAGGGCGGCTTCGCGGATCGACGGCGGCACGGCCTTCAGCGAGCTGCGGGTGGCGATGATCACGGTCGGCAGGGCCATCAGGGCCAGCACCAGGCCGCCGACCAGCGGCGAGCCGCGCGGCACGTGCAGCCAGTTGATGAACAGGGCCAGGCCCAGCAGGCCGTAGACGATCGAGGGGACGGCCGCGAGGTTGTTGATGTTGACCTCGATCACGTCGGTCCAGCGGTTCTTCGGAGCGAACTCTTCCAGATAGACCGCGGCCAGCACGCCGACCGGGATGGCGATCACGGCGGTGATGATCAGCATCATGGCCGAACCGATCACCGCGCCCCAGACGCCGGCCTGTTCGGGCTCGGTGGAGTCGGAGTTGGTGAAGAACTTGGTGTTGAAGCCGGCCTTGACCGTGCCGTCGGTGCGCAGCCGGTCCAGCCAGTCCAGCTGCTGGTTGTCGAGCTTGCGGTCGCCCTCGGCGGTCGAGCGCTTGATCTCGCCCTTGTAGTAGAGGTCGGCGTCGGCCTTGACCGAACCCGTCACGTTGACCGTCTTGCCGATCAGCGAGTGGTCCTTCTTGATCATCTGCAGCAGCTGGTTGCCGAAGTCGCGCGAGGTCAGGTCCATGATCTTGGCCGACGTCGTGCCCAGGTCGTCGTCCTGGACGCCCAGCTTCTTCATCATCGCCTCGGCGACGATGTAGTCGTAATTGACGCCTTCCAGCGCGTTCACGTCGATGCGCTCGGCGTTCAGATAGACCGGCACCGTCAGGGTGTGGGTCTCGAAGGTCGAATAGCCCTGGGCGACGATGCGGCCGACCAGCACGACCAGGAAGATCATGGCGATGACGATCGCCGCGATGCCCTGGGCGCGGAACAGCTTTTCCGAGCGGTGACGCTTCTTGAGCAGGGCTTCGCGCGCCGAGAGCTGGGCCGCCTTGGGGGCGGGGGCGCCGGGGGAAATGGCCGCGTCAGTCATATTGTTCCCGGTACTTCTGGACGATGCGCAGGGCGATGATGTTCAGGCCCAGGGTGACCACGAACAGGGTCAGGCCCAGGCCGAAGGCCGACAGGGTCTTCGGGCTGTCGAATTCCTGGTCGCCGGTCAGCAGGGTGACGATCTGGACGGTCACGGTGGTGACGGTGTCCAGCGGGTTGGCGGTCAGCTTGGCCTGCAGGCCGGCGGCCATGGTGACGATCATGGTCTCGCCGACGGCGCGGGACACGGCCAGCAGCATGGCGGCCATGATCCCCGGCAGGGCGGCGGGCAGGACCACCTTCTTGACGGTCTCGGACTTGGTCGCGCCCATCGCGTAGCTGCCGTCGCGCAAGCTCTGGGGCACGGCGTTGATGATGTCGTCCGACAGCGAGGAGACGAAGGGGATCAGCATGATGCCCATCACCACCCCGGCCACCAGGGCCATCTGGTTCTGCACCTGCATCAGGTACTGGGCCAGGTTGTCCAGGGGACCGCCGGCGAGGCTGGCGCCGATGCCGTTGAAGAACGAGCGGAAGATCGGGCCCACGGTCAGGGCGGCGAAGAAGCCGTAGACCACGGTCGGCACGCCGGCCAGGATCTCCAGCAGCGGCTTGATCGTCGAGCGCAGGCCGCGATTGGCGTATTCCGACAGGTAGATCGCCGAGTAGAGGCCGATCGGGGCGGCGACCAGCATGGCGATCATCATCACCAGGAAGGTGCCGGCGAACAGCGGCACGGCTCCGAAGGCGCCCGACGAGGCCACCTGGTCGGCGCGCATGGCGATCTGCGGGGCCCATTCGGTGCCGAACAGGAAGGCCAGCGGCGAGACGCTCTCGAAGAACCGCCAGCTCTCGTAGATCAGCGACATGACGATGCCGAGGGTGGTCAGGACGGCCGCGACCGAGCAGGCGATCAGCACGCCGGCGATCCAGCCCTCGACCCGGTTTCGGGCCCGGAACTCGGTGTTGATGCGCGGGGTGGCCAGCAGGAAGCCGGCCAGGGCCAGCAGGCCGGCCAGGCCCAGCACCGAATAGCTGACGATGCCGTCGATCCGCTTGGCCTCGACCACCTTGGCGTCGAAGGCGGTCTTCAGGGCGCCGTCATAGGCCACCTCGGAGGCGGACTGGCCGGTGGCGATGGCGTTGACGTCGCTGAAGAACACGTCCTGACGATCCGGGGTGAGCGCCCGCACCGCCGCCGGCCGCTCGGCCTGCAGCATGGCGTCCTCGACCCGGCCGCCGAAGGTGGCGCCCAGCAGGAGCAGCAGCGCCGCCGGGGCGCCGGCCCACAGGGCGGCGTACATGCCGTAATAGTTCGGCAGCGAATGGAGCTTGGCCGCTGAGCCGCCGGAGGACTTCAGCGCGCGGCTTCGGCCGGCCATGAAAGCCGCGCCCGAGAACAGGACGAGGAAGAGGAGCGAGAGCCAGGTCAGCATGCGTGCGGCGGGGTCTTGCGCGAAGGGATGCGATGACGGCGCACAGCGCGCCGTACCGCCCACGCCGATCTATGCCGGGCGGGCGCTGACCTTATGCGACGTTTTGACGACAGTTTTGCGACAGCGTCCGGGAGGGGGCGTTCTGGAGATCAATCGTCCATCGACGGGCATGCCGCGAATGCCCGTAGCGCAACTACCGTATTGATTTCGCCGATCAAGCGTTACCATTCTAAGGTTGAGTTTGTCTGAGGGGGTTCAAGACATGTTCAAGCCTTACGAAATCGCGCCGACTCCGTTCCGCTGTGACCAAGTGGATGCTGAAACCGTCGTTTGTGGTTCCGGCGCTTGCAAAATTTGCAGCTGCCAGTCCTTTCGCACAGCGGGCTCGATAGACCCGGGGCTGTGCCAATGTGGCCATGACTGGATCGGCCACAACTAGACCCACACCTTTGCGCGCGGCCCACATCTATTATTCTGGCTGAGCAAGCGTATGCGCTCGGGCGTTCGCGTAGGACTAGTCGTGCCTAGCCGTGAAAAGGTCAGCACCCTGGCCTTGGGCGAAACTCAGCTTTCCGTTCCCCGCGCCATCGGGAAATAGACCCCGAACGCGGCCCCCTCGCCCTGGACGCTTTCCACCGTCATGCCGCCTCGGTGTCGGTTCATGATGTGCTTGACGATCGCCAGGCCCAGGCCCGTCCCCGAGCGCTCGCCGCTCTTCTGGCCCTCGACCCGATAGAACCGCTCGGTCAGGCGTGGCAGGTGTTCGCGGGCCAGGCCCGGCCCCCGGTCGCTGACCCGCAGGGACGCATAGCGCTCCTCGACGGCGTGGTCGGGGGTCAGCAGCGACATGCGGGCCGCGGCGGGATCGCGCGGCGCGGCGGCCATGTCGACGGTCAGGCCCGAAAAGACCTCGACCCGCACCACCCCGTCGCGCGGCGTGTACTTGATGGCGTTGTCGACCAGATTCTGGATCACCTGGACGATCTGGTCGCGATCGCCCTCGACCACGGCCGCCCCGCGCGGCGGCAGGACGGGATCGAAGGCCACGGCCTTGGTCTTGGCCTGGGGCGTCAGGGCGTCCAGCACGTCGATCGTCGCCATGGCCAGATCGACCTGGCCCAGCGGCGCGATGTGCTCGTTGAGCTCGATTCGCGACAGGCTCATCAGGTCGTCGATCAGCCGCGCCATCCGCTCGGCCTGGGCCTGCATGATGCCCAGGAACCGGTCCCGCGCCCCGACATCGTCCTTGGCGTGGCCGCGCAGGGTCTCGATGAAGCCCGACAGCGAGGCCAGGGGCGTGCGCAGCTCGTGGCTGGCGTTGGCCAGGAAGTCGGCCCGGGTGCGAGTGGGCGGCGCACTGCGCCCCGCTGGGCGTCGACGAGCGCGGGTCGCGCCTGGCCCTGCTGGTGCTC
>NZ_JBFTZS010000209.1:0-7771 GCF_056406675.1 Caulobacter sp. P1_B12_2
GGATCCGCCTGCTGGGGGCCAGTCGGGCGGTGGTCGGGGTCGAGGGCGGCTCGTCTGTGGTCGATCCGGCGGGGCGACCGCCGACCAGCGATCTCGCGCCGCGGACCGAGATCCGCGCGATGTCGCCGCGCCACCTCGAGGCCGTGGCGACCCGAACCTTCCAGGTGCTGGTGGAGGGCGACTATAGCGGCGTGCTGGAGGCCGGGACCCACTACCAGCCCGTGCGTCGCGATCTGTCAGATATCGAGGCAGCCCTCGATTGCAGCCAAGATCCGCAACACGCCCAGGCGATGGTCGATCGCGCCCACGACGAGATCGTGGCCTCCGGTCGCTACAGCTGGCGGACGGTGGTGGCCGAGATCACCGACGCGGTGCTGGCGTGAGGCGCGGGTGGGGGCTTCGGCTGTTCCTGCGCCTGCGCGACTGGGGCGCCTGGGGGGTGATCATCGTCGAGTCGCGCCTGCTCAAGGCGCCGGTGCTCAGGCGCCGATTGGGCGCCATCGCGCGCCTGCCCTTGCTGCGGCGCTGGATCGGCGTCGACTAGGCGCTCACCGCCTCATCAGGCGGCGCGCGAGGCCTTCTAGTCCCAGGCGGCGGACGGCGGCGCGCACCCGCCCCCGGATCCGGCCGGGAGGGCGGATGTCGTGCGGGTTGTCGATCGCCAGGAACGGGAAGGTCTTGCGGAACTTGGCGTCGGCGCGTTCGCTGGCGACCGCGCGCGGTCGTCCCAGGGCGATCTCGGTGATCCGCGCGTCGAACACGTCGATCATCGCCCCGTAGCCGTAGGCCGGATTGAGGGCGATCTCGGCATAGGCGTTGGTGATGATCTCGGCGACCCGCTCGGGATCGCGCAGCACGGCCGCGACCTCCGCCATGTTGCCGTGGTCCTTGTCGAGCGGGACATAGTGCCGCCATGGCTCCAGCACGCCCGAATAGCGACCTGGATAGGCGATGATCAGGGTGCGCAGGGCGATCGCCTCGAAGATCCGGGGCGAGATCTGGGCGATGTCGATCTGGTCCTCGCGCCCCGCGAAGAACCGGTCGCGCAACATCTCGTAGGACGGCTTCCTGGCCAGGGCGGGGATCGGATGGGGGCGCTCGATCAGGGCGGCGAAGCTTTCGGTGCGGGCGGCCACCGCGCCGTCGAAGTCGAAGACGCTGGCCCCGCTCTCCACGGCCAGAACGGCCTGGCAGCTTCGGATGAACTTCACCCAGTCGCGGCCGTAGAGGCGGCTGTGTTCCGACCAGGCGATGTCGGTCGAGATGCCGAACCGCCTGGCGTCGCGCCGGAACAGCTTGCCGATCCGGATCTTCTCGCGCCCCTGTTCGCCGTGCCAGGCCGGATAGGTCCGGCCGCGATAGCCGACCATGGTCTTGCGGGCCGCCAGGGGAATGGGCGGGTAGTGGGTCAGCCAGTGGGGCACGTAGCCGGTCAGCACCTGCTGGGTGCGCCGCCGGGGCGCGCCGCCATAGATCCGCTCGGCCTCCGCCGGTCCCAGGCAGGTGAAGACCAGGTCCACGCCGCAGGCCTCCAGCGCTTCGAGCGTGGCGTTCACGAAGCGGTATTCGTCCTGGATGAACACCGCCTTGACGCCTTGGAACGCGGCCAGGGTCCGGCGCGAGCGCGGGCCGACGAAACTCTCGATCGCCAGGAACAGCGAATAGTGGATCACGACCGCGTCGAACGACTCCAGGGCCACGCCGTCGAAGATCTCACCGACCCGCGACAGCACGCGGATCTCGTGGCGCGAGTAGCGGGCGAAGGCGTTGATGTGGTCGCAGACCGTGGCGGCGTTGGCGGGATCGTAGTTGCAGGCCAGCAGGATGCGCAGCGGACGCTGCCCGCCGGACCCCGGGTCCTCGGGCGCTTCGTCACGCGACACGTCGTGGCTCGGCAGCGGCGGCCGGGGCTGGTCGTGGGTGTCCTWCATGGGCGGGTCCCGGTCGCCGCGCGCGACACGGCGAAATCGTCGGCGGGGTCACCGGCGGCGTCCTCCCGCCGGGGTCCGTCGTCGTTCACGATCCACGGCTCCGATTGAACTTGGGCGAGCCGGGCGCGCACCCGCGCCACGACGCGGTCCAGGCCCTCGTCCAGCGACACCTTTGGCGTCACGCCCAGCAGGTCGCGCATGCGGGTCAGGCTGGGTCGCTTGGCGGCGGTCATCCGAGCCGGCAGGTCGTTCAGCCTGATCAGCGACGGCGCGGCGTTCAGGCGGGCGCGGAGGCCCTCGGCCAGGGCCTCGATCGACGCCACGTCCGGGTGGCCTATGTTGATCACCGCGTGCTCCTCGACGCCGGCGGCGGCTTCGATGGCGCGGACGGCGTCGGAGATGTGCAGCCAGCCGCGGGCGCTGCCGCGGTGCACCTCGATCGGGCGGCCGCGCGCCAGGTTGTGGGCGAAGCGGATCATCGCCGAGCGATGATCGCCGAACTCCTCGTTCTCGTCATAGATCATGAACGGCCGCAGGGTGACCGCGCTCAGGCCGTGCTGGGCGACCTCGTAGTCGACCAGTTGCTCGCCCAGGAGCTTGGTCAGGCCGTAACGGTTGTTGGGGCGGGGAACCGTCCTCTCGTCCATCGGTCCGTCGGTGGGGCCGTAGACCTCGGAGGTCGAGAAATAGACCAGCTTGGCGTCGGCGGCCTGGGCCAGCAGCACCACGTTGTTCAGCCCGCCCAGGTTGGTGCTCACCGCCAGGCTGGAGGCCTGTTCGCAGGTCACCCGGCTGACCACGGCGGCCAGGGCGAAGATCACGTCCGGCTTCCAGCTCAGGGTCGGCATCAGGTCGGCCGGCTGGTTGATGTCGACCTGCAGATAGTCCTTGCGCCAGCCGGGCTTGATGTCGGCGCACAGAACCTTCCAGCCCTGGGCGCGCAGATGCGCGGTCAGGGGCTTGCCGATATTGCCTTCCGACCCGATGACCAAGGCCCGCTTCATTCGACGCTCGCTGACTGTTCTTCGCTGGGGTCTTGGCGGTGGTCGATCACGGCTTCGCGCCGCAGACGCTTTCTGGTCGGGCTTTGAAAGTTCGGCGTTGAATCGTCGGCGCCGCGCAATGGAGACGTTGGAACGTGACCGTTCATTGGCCCCTCTCGCGGCAGGCATTCTGATTTTGGGTCGAAGCGCCCCTCGACATGGCTTGACATTACGCGTTGGAAGCCTTGGCGAAAAGGGTGTTTGTCCTTGCTATATTGATCAGTCCTTATTTGGTCTTTGTCTTTTTATTATCCTTGAGTGGCGTCTTTATTTGCGGCAACGAAGTGTTCGAACAGTGTTATGTGAGCGTCGGCAAGAAATCCCTCGGGCGCCGCCAAGTTGGAAGCGGATCGGGGTAGTGGTTCGATCGGGTTTGGACCGGCTCGATCACTCGCTGTACGAGAATTTTTCCTTCGATACCCGTCAAGGGGGCGTCTCGGATCTGGCGGCGCTCGATGAAGTCGCGGACTTTTCTGGACAGCGGTCTGGCGGGCAGGTCGCCGAACACCAATGCCGCGGTCCCGTTCGGGTCGATCGCGTCCAGCCGCGCACCATGCCTGGATCAAGTCGAGCTTGCCGCCTTGAGGGGCGGCGCGGGCCAGCGCAGGGTCAGGTGGGTCTCGTTCTCCGCCGTCAGGACGAAGCCCAGCCGATGATAGAGCCGTTGGGCCGCCAGGTTGGCGCGGTCCACCTGCAAGGTCACCGGTGTCCCGGCGTCGGCCGCCTCGCCCATCAAGGCCCGCAGGATCGCGTCGCCGATCCCCTGGCCGCGCTGCTCGGGCAGCAGGGCGATGTCGACCAGGTGCAGGGCGTCGGACCCCCGATGGGTGGCCAGTCGCCCGACCGGCGCGGCGTCGATCGTGACGATCTCGAGCCGGGCCTGGGGGTAGGCCGCGCGGTAGCCCTGGGTCTGGGCGTGGAACTGCTGCTCCATGATCTTGGTCAGCATGTCGGCGGGCAGGGGGAGCCGGTCCCATCCAGGTCCGCGGGACGCGCGAAACAGGGCCAGCCGGAAGGGGGCGTCGGCCTCGACCTCGGGACGCAGGGCGAAGCGGACTGGAGCGCTTGCCTCTGGCGGACGCGATGCGGCAGGGTCTTCCCGTTCAGGTGGCGAGGTCGTCATAATGGCCCCGCTTCGATTCTGCCCCGAGGGATTCCATGGCCGCCGATTTCGTCGCCCTGACCGCAGACACCTTCGCCCCGCACCTGGGGGCGTCGTTCCGCGTCGAAGGCGGCCACCATGTCTTGTCGTTGCGCGAGGTCGATCGGTTCGAGAACCAGCCGGGCCATGCCGAGCTGGCCTTCGAGCCCTTCGTGCTGATCTTCAGCGGTCCCCCCGGCGATGTGCTCGCCGAGGGTATGCACACGATCATCCCCGAGGGGGGAGCCGCGTACGAACTGTACCTGATCCCCGTCCACACGCCCGCGCCGGGGCGACAGGACTATCAGGCCGTCTTCAACTAAAGCCACGCCACGAACCCGAACGCCTAGTTCCGCGAGGGGAAGATCCCCGACAGGGCGATGCAGACGTTCAGCACCAGGAACGGCTGACGGTTCTCGTGCGGCTGGTTGGCGCCCCCTCCGCTCAGCGCCTGCTGCGCCAGGGGCGCGATGGGCGTCGTCACGGTGCTGTACAGGTTGAAGGCCGGAGCGGTGCCCGAGCTGGAGCTGCTGCCGTTCTGTCCGAGGCTGTTGCCCGGCGACGGGAAGTTGCCGTTGGAGCCGCCCGCCGCGGTGGCGTCGGCCTTCAGGAAGTGGGTGTGCAGCGGGATTTCGGTCTGCAGCAAGGTGTGCGTGTACTCGCCCGTGATCGCGCCCTGTGGGGCGCCCTGGCCCATGCCGCCCGGGACCATTGTCCGCAGATCCGGCAGGGCGAAGGTCGTTGATCCGTTGCCGCCGTAGGTGGTGCCCAGCAGCGAGAACAGCGCCTGGTTCTGGGCGATGGACATGATCTGGCCGTTGCACATGGCCCAGTATTTCGGTGCGTAGGGGAAGGACATGATCCGCACCTCGCCGAGGTATTGCATGCTCATGAGTCGTGCTCCTCGTGGTGGGTCAGTTGCGAGCGGGGAAGGCGCCCTGCAGGGCGATGCAGTAGTTCAGGAAAAGCGTCGGCATCATGTTGTTGTGCGGTTGGTTGCCGCCCAGGGCGCCGATGCACTGGTTCGGCAGTTGCGTGAGCGGCGTGCCGACGGGGCTGTAGACCAGGCCCTGGGTGTTGCCCTGAAGATTGCCTTCGAACGCCTTGGCGAGCTGATTTCCGGACGAGGCCGAGACGGTCCCGGTCGCCGTGGTGGCCATCGGCGAGTGGCTGTGCATCGCCATCTCTTCGGAGAGGATGGTCACGGTCGTCGTGCCGCCGGTCTCTCCGAGATCGTAGACCGACAGGCCGGGTCCCGGCTGGCTGCGGCCGATATGGATCGGAATGTTGCCGATCAGATTGGGCAGGGCGAAGGTCGAGGTGCCGTTGCCGCCGTAGGTGGTTCCCAGCAGCGAGAACAGCGCGGTGTTCTGTTGGATCGCCATGGTCTGGCCGGCGCACAACGCCCAGCCCCTCGGAGCGAAGCCGAAGCCGAAAATGCGAATCTCTGCGAGGTATTGATCACTCATCTCTTGGAGTCTCCGGAAGATCTTTCGGGCGAGACACGGGTCAGTTCTGCGGCGGGAAAATGCCGGCCAGCGCGATGATGAAATTGATGCCCAGATAGGGCTGCATGTTGTTGTGCGGCTGGCCGCCGCCGGCGGACGTCGTCGATGCGGCGCTCAGGGCGACCTGCTCGTTCGACGCGCTGTACGGCGTGTAGGCGAAGATGCCTGTCCCGGCCGGTCCCTGGTCGGAAATCATCGTCTGGGCGGTGGGGACGCCGACCGTGCCCGCCGTCGAGGAGGCGAAGATCGGGTGGGGGTGAGCCGGCAGCTGGTTGGGCGCCAGGGAGACGCTTTCGAGGCCGGTCGACTGGCCGATGACGTAGGTCTGGCCGTTCTTCGAGCCCTGGTGGGAGGGAACCCGGCCGCGCAGGTCGGGGAGGTTGAAGGTGACCTGGCCATCGCCGCCGTAGGTGGTGCCGATCAGGGCGTACAGCGTGTCGTTTTCCGAGATCGCCAGTTGCGCTCCGTCGCACATCGCCCAACCCAGGGGAGCGAAGTTGCCCCCGAACATGCGGATTTCACCAATATAAGGCTCGGCCATGGTTGTTTTCCCTCGCTCCCAAGAGTCTTTAAAGCGCAAGCTTGAAGCGCGCGACTAGGAAACTAAACCTTGAGTCGCGCTCGCGTCTTAACCTTGATCAAGAATAGGCGCCCCCCGCCTCGCGATTGTCCCTGTCCTAACTCACTATCCTGAGCTGCACAATAGATAGGAGAACGCTGTTCGCCGATCAGCGTATGTTCGCTTGTGTCGCTTGAGACTCCCCGTTAAGGTTGCGTTCAGAGTTTCACTAGAGCGAAGAGGGAGCACGGGGGCACTTCGCGAGATTACCGTTCCGCACGCGCGGACTCCCAACCTTCGCATCGTGTGGCGCGGCGCCGCGCCCCCAGCCTGCTCTTCAACGATTTCATACGGGGCGCGCGCCCCGAGGTCCTCTCTCGTGCGCCGGCTTGCGCGCGCGGATGGCCTAGGTAAAGGGACCGATCCATGCCGTTTTCCGGCCAGTTGTGGTACACCACCGAAGGCGGCGACGCCGACACTCGCGTCGCGCGGGTCAATGACGACAGCACCGTCAGCACCATCGTCATCAGCAACGGCTCAGTGGGCGTCGGCGACGACAAGGTCCCCAGCTCGTTCATGTCCGATCTCGCCGTGGACACCGCGGCGGGCTTCTATTTCGCCATCAACAGCAGTTCGCTGGACAACAACGCCATCCTCGTGCGGGGCGCGATCGGCAGCTCGGCCGCGCCCGTCATGGTGGTCGACTTCCCCAACAACATCATCGTCAACACGATCGAACTCGATCCGATCAACCACAAGATCTATGCCGGCTATCAGGACGGCAACGTGCCGCCGGTCGGCGCCAACAGCGGCATCAGGGTCTACAGCTACGATCCCCTGACGGGCGCGATCACCGACGACGGCTTCCTGACGACGGCCGTCACCGACGACCGGGCGAACGAGGGCGGCTACTTCGTGCTCGATCCGCAGGATTTCGCGATCGACTACTCGATCGTCGCGGGCGGTCGGATGTTCTACAGCGAGCGGGTCGACGGCGTATCGGTGGGCCTGTTCCGCCTGGATCTCGCCGCTCCGAACGTGGTGACCGCCCTGGTCTCCGACGCCCAGTTCAACGACACCACGATGGCCGACGGCCTGATCATCGACGTCGAGGTCGATGAGAGCACCGATCGGGTCTATTTCACGACCCATTCGAAGTCGCCTTACATAGCCGGAAGCGCTCACCCCGAATATTACGACGCCAACGACAACGCCCTCTGGTGGGTCAGCGGAAACGCCACGGACGGTACGGCGGTCAAGGTGACGCTGACCGGACTGCCGGGCGGCAACCTGTTCTATCCGGGCGACATGGCGTTCGATCAGAGCACGCGCCAGATCTATATCGAGAGCGAGGAAGAGGCGCTCAGCGGCAGCGACAACAATGACGTCATCTACGTCTTCCAGCTGGACGCCTCGGGCTCGAGCGCCAGCCTGATCCGCACGATCTCGCCCGGTCTCTCGGTCAACGGCGCCAATATCGAGGGGATGACCTTCACGGACCTGGCGGCCCTGAGCGTCAGCGGCACGGCCACGGCCACGACTGAGCAGGGGTCCACCACCACCCTGCTGACCGGCGCGCCGACGATCAC
>NZ_JBFTZS010000210.1:0-7734 GCF_056406675.1 Caulobacter sp. P1_B12_2
GCGCCGCGCCGAAGGTGCTGCTGATCGTGCCGATCGCCGTCTATGGCCTGAACCTGGCGATCAGCGGCGCCGGCTACCTGGACTACCGCGCCGCCGACCAGCGCCTGAAGCGCGAGAACGCCGCCCAGAGCCTGCCGTTCGATCCGGCCCGCATGAGCCTGGTCGCGCCCCAGAGGCTGGCCGAGGGCTTGGTCCAGCCGTACGCCGTGCCCGTGACCTATGCCGACAAGCCCGATGGCGACACCGGGCTGCCGTCCTCGTTCCGGGTGTTGCCCAAAGCGACGTGCCAAACCATTCCCAAGTCCCTCGACTTGGCGATGGGCGCCGGGGTGGTGAGCATCGACAGGGCCAACGTCAAGAACGCCTGCCTGCTGCGGTTGCCCGCCGCGCCCGACCGGGCGCCGCTGCGGGTGGCGTACGAGGACCAGAAGGAAGAGGCTCCGAACGGCGAGCGCTCCCGCACCGTGATCACCGCTCCAGACGGACGCCGAGCGGTGCTGACGCACGGCCGGGCCAGCATCCCGTCGCCCATTCCCTTCCCCCTGGTCGGCTGCTTCACCTGGACCAGCGGTCTGGAATGCGATGCGAAGATGTTCACCCTGAAGCCCTCGGTCGGCGAGGCCGCCGGCAAGGGGCAGGATCGCGAGGCCCAGGAGGTGGCGGCGGTGCTACGGCTCAAGCCGCGCGCCTTCACGCGGGTCGAGACCGGTCCACGCCGCTACGCCCTGCTGCTGGACGAAGGCCAGACCCGGAGGCTGGCCGCGGGGTCCGAACCCCAGGTCGCCCAGGCCCAGGCTTTCGGGGCCAAGGCCGTGGACGCGCAACTGGCCCGGTTCTCGCGGTTGATGACCGGGGAGGTCGCCAGCGACCAGAGTCTCGACACCTGGATGGTGATCCAGAACGCCGATCGCCTCGACGACCAGGCCCTGATGGCGGCGATCGAGCGCGATCTCGGCGATCCGAGCGCTTACGATCGCCGCGGGCAGTTCGGCCGGGCAGCGGCCGCTCTCAAGCCCGAGAGCTTCGCCCGCATCGGCCCCCGGCTGATCGTGGCGGTCGCCGAGGACGAGCAACTGCGGGAGGCCGAGGGCCTGCTCGCCCGCCTCGGCGATCTCGGCGCCATGGCCGCGCCGACCCCGGCGAGCCTGCTGGATCGGGAGCGCGGCACGTGGCGCATCAGCGCCATGCTGGGCCTTTGCCGGGCGGGAACCCAGGCGCGGGGCTTCGCCGAGCAGGTCGCCGCCGCCGCCCGCGCGGACCCGCGTCCCGAACGGCTGCAGGCCGGGGTGGTCGCCCTATTGCGCATGGACCGCCGCGACCTGGCCCAGCAATTGGCCGCCCTGCCGATCAACGACAACCTGACCGGCCGGCGCCACCATCGCCTGTGGGTCGACGACGCCCTGGCCACGGTCAAGCCGGACTCGCCCAGGAGCGCATGCACGGTCGATCGTCGCAAAAACGAGGTCGTCGATGTGCCTTGGCTAAGGGACTGAGGGGACGGGGAGCGGAACCCAATCGGGCCAGTCCACTGTCACCTCTCGGCTGTCCACGCTGAGGTCGGCGCCGTCGATGCGGTCCAGGCGCAGCAGGGCCATGGCCTGACCGTCGCGGCCCGACAGCACCTCGCCGGCCCGCAGAGTTCCGGCCAGCACCTCGGCGCCGAAGGCGGGGGCGGGGCCGTCGAAGGCGAGCGGCAGCATGCGGGTCTTGATCGTCCCCCGCCGCTTCATGCGGCTGGTGGTCTCCTGGCCGACGAAGCAGCCCTTCTTGAAGTCGATCCCGTTCAGCAGGTCGAAGTTGGCCTCGATCGGATAGGTCTTGTCGGTTCCCCAGTCGGCGGGGCCGGGCGCGCCGAGGGCCAGGCGGTGGGCGTCGTAATCGTCCTCCGTGGCGGTGGCGTCCAGGGCGTCGCCGTAGAACCGCCAGCCCAGGGCCGGCAGGCGCGGATCGGCGGGATAGCCCTCGATGGCGTCCGACGCGAAGCCGAACAGGGCGTAGACCTTCAGGTCGCCGGCCTTCAACTCGACCTTGGCCCGCAGCCTGTACATCGTCAGGCGGGTGAGAATGGCGTCGCGATGCTTGGCCGCGACGTCCAGCAACACGGTCTCGCCGGTGGCCGCGACGAAGAGGTCGTGGAGCAGCCGTCCCTGCGGGGTCAGCAGGCCCGCGAAGCGCAGTTCGCCGGGCTCGACCGTCTGGGTCAGCAGGCCGTTGAGGAAGCTCACGGCGTCGGGACCGGAGGCGACGATGACGGCGCGGCTGGGAAGGAGAGCAATGCTGGGCTTGGTCATGCCTGCACATGTGGCGCTAAGGACGCACGCGCACCAGTCCTCAAATGAATGAAAAGCTGAACCGTTAACGAGGGATGCGCCGACTCGCCGCCGGCTCTATACATGCTCCGATGACACAGCGGGCCTTCCCGATTCTTTTCATCACCGCCACGCGGATCGGCGACGCCGTGCTGTCGTCCGGCCTGATCCGGTTCCTGGCCGAACAGATCCCCAACGCCCGCTTCACCATCGTCTCCGGCCCCTTGGCCGCGCCGCTGTTCGCCCATGTGCCCGGCCTGGACCGGGTGATCGTCATGGAGAAAGGCAAGGGCAAGGGCCACTGGTTTAAGCTGTGGAACCAGGTGCGGCACAGGAAATGGGGCCTGGTCGTCGACCTGCGCGGATCGGGCACGGCCCTGTTCCTGCGCCGCGAGAAGCGGGCGATCTGGAAGAAGCAGATCGGCGGCGAGCCGCTGCACAAGGTGATCGACGCCGCGCGCGTGCTGAAGCTGGAAGGCGATCCGCCCAGCCCGCACCTCTACATCACCCCCGAGGTCCAGGCCCTGGCCGACCAACTTCTGGCCCCACGTCCGGGCGAGCCGGCCGGACCGATCCTGGCCGTCGGCCCGGCCTCCAACTGGGTGGGCAAGATCTGGCCGATCGAGCGCTTCGCCCAGACCGCCCAGCAGCTGCTGGGCCCGCAGGGCGCGCTGGCGGGCGGGCGGCTGCTGATCCTGGGCGGCCCCGGCGACGGACGCATGGTCGAAGAGCTGCGCATGGCTTCGGCCCGCGGCCGCTATGTGGACCTGACCGGCAAGGTCGACCTGCTGACCGCCTATGCGGTGCTGAAGCGGGCGGACCTGTTCATCGGCAACGACAGCGGCCTGATGCACATCGCCGCCGCGGCCGGCGTGCCGACGATCGGCCTGTTCGGTCCCTCGGACGAGCGCCGCTACGCCCCCTGGGGACCCGACACCCGCGCCGTGCGCGGCCCGCGCACGTTCGACCAGTTCCTGGCCGTCGATCCGGACCTGTCCCAGGCCATCCGCCACATGAGCGACCTGCCGGTGGCTACGGTGGTGCGCGCCGCCAAGGCCCTGCTGGCCGACGTCAAGGCGGCCAAGGACGCCGCGCCGGAGGTGGTGGTCGAGGAAGACGCCCCCGAGGCGACGCTCGAGGACGCGGCGGTCACGCCGGAGCTTCAGGCGGTGGTCGAGGATGTGGTTCCTGACGCCGATCATCAACCGGCCGAGACGCCCGCTGCCGAAGATACGATCGAGGCGGATCGCACCTAGGGCGCGCTCCTCCCCCCTCTAAGCATCACCTTTCTGATCCGCTCATCCCGGCGAATGCCGGGACCCAGATGGAGTGGCGCTTGGGCGGGCGCCAAGAGCTCTGAGCTCTTCCAATCAGCCACACCGCTAAGGGATCTGGGTCCGGCATTCGCCGGGATGAGCGGATTTCAGGGTCTAGATCCTCGCCAACCCGTCCATGATCGCCGTGAGCGCCAGCACCGTCTCGGCCTCCATGGCGCTATGGCCGGCGTTGGTGCGGACGTAGGTCGCGGGCTCAACCCCCACCGACGCCAGGGCCGCGACCAGCCGCGAGGCCTGGGTCAGCGGGCAGACCTGGTCGAAGCGGCCGTGGACGACGTGGATCGGCAGCTTGGCGATCCGCTCGACGTTGCGCGTGATCTCGTCCGGTTCCAGGAACAGGTTGTTGGCGAAGAAGTGGGCCTCGATCTGGGCGAAGCACAGGGCGAAGTCGGCCTCGCCGAACTTTCCCGGATCGTCCGCCGCGGGGATCATGTTCGAGATCGCCCCCTCCCAGACAGACCAGGCCAAGGCCGCCCGCAGCTGGGCCTGGCGGCCCGCGTCGTCGCCGGGCGTTCCGTCGAAGATCGCCTTGTAGGCCCTCATCATGTCGCCGCGCTGCTCGGCCGGAATGACCTCGACGAAGGCCTTCCACTCGTCGGGATAGGCGATATAGGCGCCTGGTTCGCTCAGGGCGTAGGGCGTCTCCGCGAACACCGCCGCATTGCCCTGGTACATGTAGAGCAGGTCCTCGCGGGTCCCCAGGAAGATGCCGCGCAGGATCAGCGAGGCCACGTGCTCGGGATGGCGGATGGCGTAGACCAGGGCCAGGGTGCTGCCCCAGCTGCCGCCGAACACGTGCATCTTGCCGGTGATCCCGAGCGCGTCACGCAGGCGGTCGATGTCGGCGACCAGATGGTCGGTGTCGTTCTTCTGGAGGGCGACGGCCGGGCCGTGCGAGGCCACGGTCGGGGTGCTCTTCCCGCAGCCGCGCTGGTCGAACAGGATCACGCGGTACCGGGCCGGATCGAAGAACCGCGACATCACCGGCGCGCAGGCCCCGCCCGGACCGCCGTGCAGGAACATCACCGGCTCGCCGTCGGGCGCGCCGTATTCCTCCCAGTAGAGGGTGTGGTCTGGCCCTTGGTCGACCTGCAGAAGCCCCGTGCGGTTGGGCGCGCCCTGCGGATACTTCCACTCGCCCGTGACCTTGCTGGTGGTCTGGAGTCTGGAAAAGTCCATGGCGGCCTCGTCGTGTTGGAGAAAACGACGGGGAGGTGCGCCCGTCGCGCGCGGCGGTCAATGTCGGAAGCGGGCGATATTTGGTCTTGCGGCCGCTAGGGTGGGCGCCTAGACCGCGTCAAACCCTCCCAAGCCGGCAGGAGCCGCTCCCATGACCCAGACCTTCGACCTGATCGTGCGCGGAGGCGAGGTGGTCAATCACGCGGGGCGAGGCTTCACCGACATCGGCGTCCGCAACGGCAAGATCGTCGCGATCGGCGATCTGGGCCAAGCCAGCGCCGGCGAGATCTTCGACGCGACCGGCCTAACGGTGCTGCCCGGCGTCATCGACAGCCAGGTCCACTTCCGCGAGCCCGGCCTGGAGTGGAAGGAAGACCTGGAAAGCGGTTCGCGCGGCGCGGCCCTGGGCGGCGTGGTCGCCGTGTTCGAGATGCCCAACACCGAGCCGACGACGACGGACCCGGACGCCCTGGCCGACAAGCTGGCCCGCGCCAAGGGCCGCATGCACACCGACCACGCCTTCTATGTCGGCGGCACCCACGAGAACGCGACGTTCCTGGGCGAGCTGGAGCGCCTGCCGGGCTGCTGCGGCATCAAGGTGTTCATGGGCGCCTCGACCGGCACCCTGCTGGTCCAGGACGACGAGGGCGTCGAGAACGTGCTGCGGCACGTCAACCGCCGCGCCGCCTTCCACTCCGAGGACGAGTACCGCCTGGCCGAGCGCCGCTCGCTGGCCCGTCCCGGCGACTGGACCAGCCACCCCGAGGTCCGCGACGCCCAGGCCGCCATGCAGTCGACAGAGCGCCTGGTGCGCATCGCCAAGAGCCTGGGCAAGCGCATCCACGTGCTGCACGTCACCACCCACCAAGAGATAGAGTTCCTTTCGAAGCACAAGGACGTCGCCAGCGTCGAGGTCACGCCCCAGCACCTGACCCTGGTCGCGCCCGAGGCCTATGAGCGCCTGAAGGGCTTCGCCCAGATGAACCCGCCGATCCGCTCGGCCGAGCACGTGGCCGGGGTCTGGCGCGGCATCGAGACCGGCATCGCCGACGTGCTGGGCAGCGACCACGCCCCCCACACCCGCGAGGAAAAGGCCCGGCCTTATCCGGCCTCGCCCTCGGGCATGCCGGGCGTCCAGACCCTGGTGCCGATCATGCTGACCCATGTCGTGAACGGCAGGCTGTCGCTGGAGCGCTTCGTCGACCTGACCAGCCATGGCGTCAACCGCGTGTTCGGCCTGGCCGACAAGGGCCGCATCGCCGAGGGCTTCGACGCCGACTTCACCATCGTCGACATGAAGGCCAAGCGCGTCATCACCCACGACTGGATGGCCACCCGCTCGGGCTGGACCCCGTTCGACGGCTTCGAAGCCAAGGCCTGGCCGGTGGCGACCATCGTGCGCGGGACCGTGGTCATGCGCGATGATGAGATCGTGGCGGAAGGGACGGGGACGCCGGTGCGGTTCCTGGAGACCTTGGCGGGCTGACCCTCTTCCAAGGCCCTCCCCCTCGACTTTTTCCAATGACCCTGTCGAATCCACTCCACCTCGCGCGTCTTTCAGCGAGGGCGCGCGCCGTGCGCCGACGGAGGGTTCGATGAAGTACCTGCTGATGATCTATTCCAGCGAGGCTGACTGGGCGCGGCCCGAGACCGATCCGGTCAAGCCGGGCATCTTGGCGGGGCACGAGGCGCTGCAGGACGAACTGCGGGCCAGCGGCATGGCCTGGCAGGGCGCGCGGTTGGCCGACACCCCGAGCGCCCGCACCGTCGCCAACACCGCCGAGGGGCGGGTGGTCCACGACGGACCGTTCGCCGAGACCAAGGAGCAGTTGGCCGGCTTCTATCTGGTCGAGGCGCCCGACATCGCCGCCGCCGAGGCCTGGGCCCAGAAGATCCCGCAGCTGGTCGGCGGCAAGGTCGAGGTCCGGGCGATCGTCCACGCCCCCACCTGAAAACAGCCCGGCTGAAAAACTTGCGGGCGAATGTCGAGTCCGGTCAGGCTGCCGCGTCTCTGATCCGAGACCGGGCGGCGCTTCCGCCGGCCCGGTCGTCAAGAAGGACGGACCCATGCAATACGCCCTGGTGATCTACGAGGACGAGGCCGTTTACGGCGAAGAGAACAGCCCGGTCTGGCAGGATATCCTGGCCAAGCACACGGCCTTCGCCGGCGAACTGGTCGAGAAGGGCCTGCTGCGCGGCGGGGCGGGGCTGAAGACCACCAACACCGCCACCACCGTGCGCCGGGCCGCCGGCCAGTGTTCGCTGCACGATGGGCCGTACGCCGAGAGCAAGGAACAGCTGGGCGGCTTCTACCTGATCGAGGTCCCCGATCTCGATGAAGCCCTGGCCTGGGCGCGCAAACTGCCGCTGTCGGGCGACGGCTCGGTCGAGGTGCGGCCGATCATCGAGGGGACGACGTAGCGGTCCATGGCCAGAGGCCTTCTCGACCAGGCGGCGCGGACCCACGGCGGGCGGGTGATCGCCGCCCTGGCCGCCAAGTTCCGCGACCTGGACCTGGCGGAGGAGGCCTTTGCCGAGGCCTGCCTGAACGCGGCCCAGACCTGGCCGAAAGACGGCGAGCCGCGTGACCCGGCGGCCTGGCTCTACAGCGTGGCCCAGCGCCGGGCGCTGGACATGCTGCGGCGGCGCGGCGTGCGGACCCGGCTGGTCCCGGACCCGCCGCAGCCGCCCCCCAGCGCGGAGGACGTCATGATCGACGATGCGCGCCTGATCCCCGACGAGCGGCTGCGGCTGATCTTCGTCTGCTGCCACCCGGCCGTGGCGCCCGACGCCCGCGCGGCCCTGACCCTGCGCCTGGTCTGCGGCCTGTCCACCCAGGAGATCGCCCGGGCCTTCCTGGTGCCCGAGCCGACGCTGGCCCAGCGGCTGGTGCGGGCCAAGCGCAAGAT
>NZ_JBFTZS010000211.1:0-7730 GCF_056406675.1 Caulobacter sp. P1_B12_2
GTTTGGGCTCCGGCGGTGTCAGCGCAGGGAGCGGAAGCCCTCGCGGACGTCATGGACGAGCGCGGCCGGTTGCTCCCAGGYGGCGAAGTGTCCGCCCTTGGGATGCCGGTTGTAGTAGGCCAGCTTGGGATAGGCCTTCTCGGCCCAGGCCCGCGGCGTCGCATACAGCTCGTCCGGGAAGGTGCTCACGACGACCGGGATCTTGACTCCCTTCGGCGTGAAGAATGGCAGCTTGTTCTCCCAGTAGAGCCGAGCCGACGAGACGCCGGTGTTGGTCAGCCAGAACAGCGTGACGTTGTCGAGGACGTCGTCGGGCGTGAGGCCTTCCGGCTGTTCGTCGAACGCGCGGGCGATCATCTCCAGGCTTCGCGCGTCGTGGTCCAGCATGAAGGTCGCCAGCCCCATGGGGGAGTCCGAAAGGCCCACCAGGGTCTGGGGCCGGGTCCCCATCTCGAAGGCGTAGTAGACGTGCTGGTAGAAGAAGACGAGCTCGTCATAGACGCTCTTTTCCTCGGCCGTGATGCCGGCGGGGGCGGGCGCGCCGCCGAAGGCCGCGGTGTTGAGGTCCACCGGAACGGCGCCCGGCATGTTGACGTGGATGCCGACCAGTTCCGGAGGCGCCTGGACGGCCATCATCTCGGTGACCACGGCGCCCCAGTCGCCGCCTTGGGCGACGAACTTCTTGTAGCCCAGGCGCCGCATCAGCGTGGTCCAGGCCTTGGCGATGCGCTCAGGACCCCAGCCGACAGCGGTCGGCTTGCCCGAGAACCCGTAGCCGGGCATCGACGGGATGATGATGTGGAAGGCGTCGGACGCCTCGCCGCCGAAGGCCGTGGGATTGGTCAGCGGCTCGATGATCTTCAGCTGCTCGACCACCGAACCGGGCCAACCGTGGGTCACGATAAGCGGCATGGCGTCGGCGTGCTTGGAGCGCACGTGGAGGAAGTGGATGTCCAGCCCGTCGATCTCGGTGATGAACTGGGGATAGCTGTTCAGCCTGGCCTCGACCTTCCGCCAGTCGTAGCGGTCGCGCCAGTGGATGAGGATCTGCTCGATGGTCTTGAGCGGCACGCCCTGCGAGAAGTCGGCAACGGTCTCCTTCTCGGGCAGCCGGGCCTGGACCAGACGGCTCTTCAGGTCGGCGAGCGCGGAGTCGGGCACGTTGATGCGGAACGGCCGGATGGCGTCGCGGCCGGCGGGGGAAGCGCCGCCGCCGCCGGGCGCATCCAGGCCGAAGCCTTCAGCGGACACGGTCGTCGCCGCGCCGACAATGGCGGCCGTCGCGGCGGTGGTCAGAAACTGCCGACGGGTCTTGGGGGAGAATTCCGAAGTCATGACACATCTCCTGTTTTGCGCCTCGGCGCTGTCAGCGAGGAATTCGCTTGACGAGGAGAAGTATTGGCCATTGCCGTTGGATTGATATGGTACCTAGGTATCGGGTATACCTCAGTATCATTCGCGGATCATGGCGAACTCTAATGGTATACGAAGGGGTCATAGATATTCGATCCCATTCGTGATCATCTCGCGTTCCTAGAGTTTCGCGAAGATCAGGCATGGACACCGACGCCAAAGGACAGTCGCCCGACGAGGGGCCAGAGCCCCTGGCGCCTCTCGAGGTCGATGAGGCGGAGCGGCAGCGGCGCGCCTACGTGAATCTGATCGAGGGCCAACGGCTGAGCCAGACCGGAAGCTTCACCTGGGACTTCCAGCGGGGCGAACTCCTCTGGTCCGAGGAACTGCTGCGCATCTTCGAATTCGAACCCACCACGACGGTGACGACGGACCTGGTCGAGAAGTTCGTGCACCCCGACGACCTGCCGGCCCATCAGGCCACGGTCGCAGGCGCCGCCGCCGGCGTGGAGATCGACATTTCCTATCGGATCGTGACCGCCAGCGGCGTCCTGAAGCACCTGCATGCCGTGGGGCATCGCATCGAGCACCACGGCGAGCGGCCGGTCTACATCGGCGCCACGCAGGATGTGACGGAACGAAAGGTCGCCGAAGAAGCCCTGAACAAGGCGCGCGCGGAGCTGGCCCACGTGGCGCGCGCGGCGACCCTCAGTGCGCTGACCGCGTCGATCGCCCACGAGGTCAACCAGCCGCTGACGTCCCTGATCACAAACGCCAGCACCTGCGTTCGCATGCTGGCCGCCGATCCGCCCAATCTCGAACTGGCCCAGACCACGGCCCAGCGCACCATCCGCGACGCCAACCGCGCCTCGGAGGTGATCTCCCGCCTGCGGGCGATGTTCGCGCGCAAGCAGCCGGCCATGGAGCCGGTCGACTTGAACCAGGCCGCAAGCGAGGTGCTGGCCCTTTCGGCGGGCGAGCTTCAGGGCGCCGGGGTTGTGGTGCGGACCGATTTCGCCGAGACCTTGCCCTCCGTCCTCGGCGACCGCATCCAGCTGCAACAGGTGATCCTGAACCTGGTCCTCAACGCCATCGACGCCATGCGTGGTGTGGACGCCCCGCGCGGCCTGCGGATCGCGACGGCCTTCGACAGCTCGGGGCAGGTTCGCCTTACGGTTCGCGACGAAGGAACCGGGATCGGGCCCGAGGCGCTGGAGAAGCTGTTCGACGCCTTCTACACGACCAAGAGCCATGGCATGGGAATCGGCCTGTCGATCAGCCAGTCCATCATCCAGGCTCACGACGGTCGCCTCTGGGCCGCATCGAACGACGACGGGCCCGGCGCGACATTCTCATTCTCGATCCCGAGCGGCGACGCGGGTTCGAGCGACCTCTTCTCGAAGGACCTCTAGTGGCGATGCGTAAGCTTGTGTCGGTAGTCGACGACGACGAATTCATCCGCGAAGCCCTGCCGGACCTGCTGAAGTCGTTCGGCCTGGACGCCCGTCCGTTTTCCTCGGCGGAAGAGTTCCTGGCCTCCGACAGCCTGGATCGAACCGGCTGCCTGGTCCTGGACATCAACATGCCGGGCATGACGGGACCCGAGCTGCAGCAGGAACTGGCCCGACGCCGACACGCCATCCCGATCGTCTTCATCACGGCCAACAACGATGACGACCTGGGCCAGAAGATGCTGAAGCGCGGCGCCGTCGCTTGCCTGAGGAAGCCCTTCAGCGACACGGCGATGATCGAGGCGGTCAACGCCGCGCTTGAAATCGGGTGAATATCGGCCATGCATTTGACTTGGGCGCAGATCGCCAGTTCCGGCTCGAGGCCGCCGCCATGTCAGCCCTGCCAGACACCGTCTTCGTCGTCGATGACGACGAATATGTTCGAGAGGCGCTCGAGACCATGATCCAGGTCGCCGGCTGGCGGGCGCGCACCTTCGCCTCGGCGGATCTCTTCCTGACCTGCCCGCCGGCTTTGGGCCCCAGTTGCCTGGTGCTGGACGTCAACCTGCCGGGCCTGAGCGGGCTGGATCTTCAGGCGGTCATCGCCGACGCGCGGGGCGACATGCCCATCATCTTCATCACCGGCCATGGCGACATCCCGATGTCCGTGCGGGCGATGAAGGCGGGGGCGGTGGAGTTCCTGACCAAGCCGTTCGCGGAAGCGGTTCTGCTGGACGCCATCGCCGCGGCCCTGGAGCGCAGCCGTGTCGCCGTGGGCGACCGGCTGGTGCTGCAAGCGCTTCGCGAGCGCTACGCCACGCTCAGTCCCCGCGAGCGCGAAGTCATGGGTCTGGTCGTCCGCGGACTCCTGAACAAGCAGGTCGGCGGCGAGCTCGGCATCACCGAGATCACCGTGAAGAAGCACCGGGGCCGCGTGATGGAGAAGATGCGCGCCCGCTCGGTGGCCGAACTGGTCAAGTTCAGCGCCAGCCTCGACGGCGCCGCCTAGGCGTTCGGTCGGCTGCTCCGAGGTTCCCGCGATCCTGTCCACTGATTTTCACGCTCACGCTTTGCAATCGCCCTCGGAAGGTCTATATGTGATCCATCCCTTTTGCTCAATTTCAGCATAAGGGGCGACGTCGGAGCGGGACTTAACGATTTGTCCTCCGTTTCCGGCGTTTTTTGAGGCCCTGGAAATGCTCAGTTTGAGCATAAGAGAGGATCACATGGCCGACGGCTTCGCGTCTCCCCGGGCGCCCCTCGCCTTCACCCCCGACGTCGAAGCGGCGACCGCCGCGACGTGGGACAAGGTCAAGCACCAGGTGACTCCGCTGGAGTGGCAGATCCACGCGCCGCTGATCGCCGAGATCAATCGGCTGAAGCGCGAGAAGAACGCCGTCATCCTGGCCCACAACTACATGACGCCCGAGATCTTCCATGGCGTGGGCGACTTCGTCGGCGACAGCCTGGCCCTGGCTCGCGAGGCGGCCAAGTGCGACGCGGCCGTGATCGTCCAGGCCGGCGTGCACTTCATGGCCGAGACCAGCAAGGTGCTGGCCCCGGAAAAGCGCGTGCTGATCCCCGACCTGCGGGCCGGCTGCAGCCTGGCCTCCTCGATCACCGGCGCCGACGTGCGGCTGATCAAGCAGCGCCACCCCGGCATCCCCGTCGTGACCTACGTCAACACCACCGCCGACGTGAAGGCCGAGACCGACATCTGCTGCACCAGCGCCAACGCCGTGCAGGTGGTGGAGTGGGCGGCCCGCGAGTGGGGCGTCGACAAGGTGATCCTGATCCCCGACGAGTTCCTGGCCCGCAACGTGGCGCGCCAGACCTCGGTGAAGATCATCGCCTGGGCCGGCCGCTGCGAGGTGCACGAGCGCTTCACCGCCGGCGACATCGCCGACATGCGCGCCGCCTATCCCGGCGCCGACATCCTGGCCCACCCCGAGTGCCCGACCGAGATCCTCGAAGCGGCCGACTTCGCCGGCTCCACGGCGGCGATGAACGACTATGTGGCGCTGAGGAAGCCCAAGCAGGTGGTGCTGATCACCGAGTGCTCGATGGCCTCCAACGTCCAGGCGGAGTCGCCCGGCACCCAGTTCATCGGCCCCTGCAACCTGTGTCCGCACATGAAGCGGATCAGCCTGCAGAACATCCACGACGCCCTGCTGTACGACCAGTACGAGGTGACGGTCGATCCCAGCGTCCAGATCCGCGCCAAGCTGGCCGTCCAGCGGATGATCGACCTGCCGCCGCCGCTGGTTCCGGCCCGCTACGACCTGGTCAAGGCCAAGCACCACGTGGACGTGGAGCTGATCTAGACCCGCTTTCCGCCTCGTTCGCGTCCCCAAGTTCCCGGCCCTTCCCGTGTAACCGGAAGGGAGTGGAGTGTAGAATGACCGACCGCATCACCTTCGACGGCCCCGTGATCCTCGGGGCGGGCCTGGCGGGCCTCACGGCCGCGCTGGCAGCCGGCAAGGCCCTGGTGCTGTCGCCGACGCCGCTGGCGACCGGCTGCTCCAGCGCCTGGGCTCAGGGCGGCATGGCCGCGGCCCTGTCGGACGAGGACGCTCCGGCCCTGCACGCCGCCGACACCATCGCGGCCGGCGCGGGCCTCTGCGATCCGGCCGCCGTCGAGCTGCTGACCACCGAGGGCCCCGCTGCCGTGCGCGCGCTCGCCACGCTGGGCGCGCCGTTCGATCGCCAGGCCAACGGCGACTTCGTGCTCAGCCTGGAGGCCGCCCACGCCAAGGCCCGGGTCGCCCGGGTCGGCGGCGACGGGGCGGGCGCGGCGATCATGGCCGCCGTCATCGCCGCCGTTCGCGCCGCGCCGTCCATCGAGGTCCGCGAGAACGCCCGCGCCCGGCGTCTTCTTCAAGACGCGACAGGTCGCGTCGTCGGGCTGATTGCAGAGATCGACGGCGCCCTGGTCGAGATCCTCGCGCCCGCTGTCATCCTGGCGACCGGCGGGGTCGGCGGCCTCTACGCCGTCACCACCACGCCCGCCCAGGTGCGAGGCGAGGGCCTGGGCCTGGCCGCCCTGGCCGGCGCCGAGATCGCCGATCCGGAGTTCGTGCAGTTCCACCCCACGGCCATCGACATCGGCCGCGACCCGGCGCCCCTGGCCACCGAGGCCCTGCGCGGCGAGGGGGCGATCCTGCGGAACCGCGACGGCCGGGCGTTCATGGCCGACTATCACCCGGCTCGCGAGCTGGCCCCGCGCGACGTGGTCGCCCGCGCCATCCACGCCGAGCGGGCGGCCGGTCGCGGCGCATATCTGGACGCCACCGTGGCGGTCGGCGCCCACTTCGACCACGAGTTCCCCGCCGTGTTCGCCGCCTGCATGAGCGCGGGCATCGACCCGCGCGTCCAGCCGATCCCGGTGACCCCGGCCGTGCACTATCACATGGGCGGCGTGGCCACGGACCTGGACGGTCGCACCAGCCTGCCGGGCCTGCTGGCCGCCGGCGAATGCGCCAGCACCGGCGTGCACGGCGCCAACCGCCTGGCCTCCAACAGCCTGCTGGAAGCCGCCGTGTTCGGGGCTCGCGCCGGCCGCGCGGCCAAGGGCCTGGCGCTTCACCTAGGCCTTGCGGGCGGCGAACCGGTGGCGACGACGCCGGCCCCCGACCTGCCGAACGCCGCACTGCAGATCCTGCGCCAGGCCATGAGCCGCGACGCCGGCGTGATCCGCGACGCCGACGGCCTGGCCCGCCTGGTCGCCGTGCTGGACGCCCTGGAGACCGCTCACGGTCCCGCCCCCACCCTGGTCGCCGCCCAGCTGATCGCCCGCGCCGCCCTGGCCCGCCAGGAAAGCCGAGGCGGCCACTTCCGCGCCGACTTCCCCGCCACGGCCGCCGCCGAGCGCACTTTCGTCACCCTCCAGGATCAGGAAACGGGCCGCGCGGTCCGTTACGCCGCCGAATGATCACGCCCCTCGACGACCTCCTCGTCCGCCCGATCATCGAGATGGCCCTGGCCGAGGATCTGGGCCGGGCCGGCGACATCACCGCCCAGGCCTGCATCGACGCCGACGCCCGGCTGCCGGTGGTGTGGGCCGCGCGGCAGGACGGCCGTGTCGCCGGCCTGTCCTGCGCCCGCCTGGCTCTGGCCGCCCTGGACCCGACGGCGCGCTTCGAGGTGGTCACCCCCGACGGGGCCGACGCCGCGCCGGGGGCGATCCTGGCGCGCGCCGAGGGCAACGCCCGCGCCATCCTGGCCGCCGAGCGTACGGGGCTGAACCTGCTAGGCAAGCTGTCAGGCATCGCCACCCTGACCCGCGCCTATGTTCGCCTGGTCCAGGGCACCAAGGCCACCATCGTCGACACCCGCAAGACCACGCCGGGCCTGCGAGCCCTGGAAAAGTACGCCGTGCGCTGCGGCGGCGGGATCAACCACCGCTTCGGCCTGGATGACGCCATCCTGATCAAGGACAACCACGTCGCCGCCTGCGGCGGGGTCGGCGAAGCCGTCCGCCGGGCCCGCGCCTTCGCCGGCCACCTGGTCAAGGTCGAGGTCGAGGTCGACGGCCTGGACCAGTTGGAAGACGCGCTGAAGTACGGCCCCGACGTGGTCATGCTCGACAATTTCAGCCTCGAYGACCTGAAGACCGCCGTCGCCTTGGCCAAGGGCCGCGCGGTGCTGGAGGCCTCGGGCGGCGTCAACCTGACCACCGTGCGGGCCATCGCCGAGACCGGGGTGGACGTGATCAGCGTCGGCGCCCTGACCCACTCGGCCCTGGTCATGGACATCGGCCTGGACGCGGCCTGAGGCGAGAGTTCTCGGCCCGGGCGACGGCGGCTTTCCGACCAAGCCCGGAGGATGGCGCGCGGAAAACGATTCAGCGCCTGTCGGGAGACCCGCAGGTCGTTCGTCCTGGAGACACAAGCAGCTCGGAGAGAGGCCATGCGGAACAAGATCGGC
>NZ_JBFTZS010000212.1:0-7728 GCF_056406675.1 Caulobacter sp. P1_B12_2
GCATCAGCCAGGGCTACGAACAGCCCGGCTGGGAGGTCAGCGCCCGGCGGCTGCTGGACGTGATGATGACGGGGCTGCGGGCGAAATAGCCTTTGTCGCGGATGGGCTCAGAGCAGCTTCCGATACACGAGAAACCCCGACTTCTCGGCCACCTGGTCGTACAGCTTCATCGCCGTCGCGTTGGTCTCGTGGGTCTGCCAATAGACCCGTGACGCTCCCGCCTCCCGCGCCGCGACGTAGACCGCCTCGATCAGCGCCCGGCCCACGCCCTTGCCGCGCGCCTGGTCCGTCGTGAACAGGTCCTGCAGGTAGCAGCTGGGTTCGATCGCCGTGGTGCTGCGGTGGAACAGGTAGTGCGTCAGGCCCAGCAGGCGGCCGTCCTGTTCGGCGACCAGACAGTGGACCGGCTCGTAGGCGTCGAAGAACCGGGACCAGGTCATGGCCGTGACCGCCGGGTCCAGGGCCGTGTCGCCCGAGCGGCCATAGAAGGCGTTGTAGCCGTCCCACAGGGGCAGCCATTGCTCGCGGTCCGCGCGGGTCACGGGGCGGATCACGAGGTCGGTCATGGTCGGGTCCTGAAACGGCGGCGGTCGCGTTGCATCCTGGCTATTCTTCAGTGTGACGCAACGGCTTGGGATGCGCCTCTCGCCCCGCCGTCTCGGTCAGGTCGAAGACCAGCTTCGAGGCGCCCGCCGCGATCAGCCACAGGAAGGCCAGGATGCGCAGCAGCGGCGCGGCTTGCGGGTGCTGGCCGGCCAGGACCAGCAGCAGGACGAACCCCGCGACCGCGGCGAGGGCCAGGGCCAGGGAGGCGAGCTTGCAATGAAAGGCGGACATCTGACGGGTTCCGGACTGGAAAACACCCATCCTTGTCGCGCCGACCCTCGTAAGGGGTCCATTCGACTCCGGCCCGCCGGCGTCAGCGGGCCGTAAAAGTCCGCTACATCGCCAGCATCCAGACCGCCATGGCGACCATCATCACGTTCTCCACCAGCGAGACGAAGCCCAGCGGCACGTTGCTGTCGCCGCCCACGCAGGCGCATTTCAGCTCGCGCTTGTCGATATAGACCGCCTTGAACACCGACACCGCCCCCACGCCGCCGATGAACAGCGCCACCGGCGCCGACAGCCAGGTCAGGACGCCCGCCAGCATCAGCACCCCCGCCCCGAGCTCGGCGAACGGATAGACCCAGCCATAGCGCGGCCAGCGCTGGGCCAGCAGGTCGTAGCCCAGGAACATGGTGGCGAAGGTCTCGACGTCGCGCAGCTTCAGGATCGCCAGCACGCACATCGAGAGGGCGATGAACGTCTGGACCGCGTGGACCGTGAAGGCCTGGCCGCTGGCCGCATGGCTGACGGCCAGGGCCATCAGGGCGGTGGCCGCGAACACCGCCACGACCGGCGTGTAGGTCTTGGCCTTGGGATCGCGCACTCGCAGGCCGAAGCGACGGCGCAGGTCGTCGTAGCCGCCGATCCTCTGGCCGCCGATGAAGGCCTGGGGCGTGGTCGCCACGCCGTGGGCGGCCTTGAAGACGTCGATCTCCTCCCGCGTCGTCAGCCGGTGATCCTCGACCGCGTAGCCCTTCCGGCGCAGCAGGTCYCTGGCGCGCAGGCCCCAGGGGCAGACATGCTGGTCGGTGACCATCCGGTAGAGGACGGCGGTCCGGGGGGCGGTGGCTGGAGCGGTCATCGCGGGGTCTCCGACTTGTCCGAGAACAGGACCGCGCTCATATGGGGTCCGTACCATGGTACGGAGTCAAGACATGAGGACGACGACGATCTCGGGCCTGGCCCAGGCGGGCGGCGTGGGCGTGGAGACCGTGCGCTACTACCAGCGCCGCGGCCTGCTGGACCAACCCGCCCGGCCCGACGGCGGCGGTTCGGCCGGAGGCGTGCGACGCTACGGCGAGACCGACGTGCGCCGCCTGCGCTTCATCCGCGCCGCCCAGGCGGCCGGCTTCACCCTGGAGCAGATCGCCGAACTGCTGGTCCTGGACGCCGGCGACGATCACGCCCGAGCCCGTGGGCTGGCGCTGGAGCGCATCACCGCGCTCGACGAGAAGATCGCCGAGATGGAGGCGGCCCGCGACGCGCTCAAACGGCTCGCGCGCACCTGCGGCGAGACCACCTCCGGCCCCTGCCCCATCCTGTCGGCGTTCGACGCGGCGGACGACRCGCGCCAGGCCTCCGGTGCATCCGGTTTCAGGGCCGAAAATCGATGAACTCCACAGACAACCGCCCGACCAAGCTGACCGTCGGCGTTATTCGCCAGTATCGCTTGGCGATGTCGGCCTTATTGATCCTGGCCGACTGGTACCAGTAGGGGGCTCCCGGCGTGCTGGATGAATTGGTGTCGAAGCGATCGACCGCCTCCCAGGCCCGCCCGTCGTCCGAGGCCTCGACCTTGACCGCCTTGGGCGTTGCCGCCGGCAGCACCCAGTTCACCTCGACCTCGTGGATGGCGACGGCCTTGCCCGGACCGAAATCCATGCCGATCCAGGCGCCGCCGTCCAGCGAAGCCGACGCCTCCTGCGCCGCGTTCCAGACCGTCTGGGCGTAGTCTCCGGCAAAGCTCACCCCATAGGGCTTCAGGTCCCCGCTGGAGATCAGCCGCCCCGCCAGCGGATTGACCGCCCGGTCAGGCCGGGCCGCCCGCGCGCGCTGCGCGATCACGGTGTCGGGCAGGCTCCTTCCCGCCAGGGACCAGGCGATCCAGTATTCGACCAGGGGCGTCGACTTGCCCTGGGCCCAATCGAGGTACTGCTTGGCGGCCTTGGCGTTGGGCTCCTCGTCGCTCAACTGGCGGAGCAGGTCGCGGCCGCCGTCGCTGGACAGCTCGGCCTTGACTGTGGCGATGGGTTTGCCCGCCGAGCGCGCAATGCCGGCCAGGGTCGTTTCCGGTGTCATGAAATCTGCCCCGCTCCACAGGTCCTTCACGGGCGTCCTTTGCTTCGGGCAGAAGACGTCCGCGCCGTCGGCCCAGCAGTCCCAGTCGTCCGTGAGCTTGAGGCCCAGGCGGCCGGTCTCGCCTTCGAACAGGATCATTCCGGGGGCCGAATTGGCCGCGATCAGGACGTCGCCGTCCCTCTGGGCCGTGGAGACGAGATAGAAGAGCCAGGTCGCCGCGAGCATGCCGGTCCTGTTGGGCAGGATCAGCTCGGTGCCGTTGTCGGCCTTCAAGGACCCGTATCGGGGCTTCAGCTTGAGCCCCATGATCTCGACGGGCGGCGCCGCGCCGGCCAGCTTGTCGAACCTGTCGAAATGCACCAGATCCGGGCGCGCTTTCGAGCTTTCCAGATATTGGAAGTCGCCGTCTCTCATCTCCAGGGAGTCAGCCCTCCCGTCTCGTATCCTGATGATCCGCTCTTGATAGGTGGACAGGATCAGCGTCTCCCGATCGGTGCGGTACGCGCAGTACGGCATCGACAGCCTGCCGGGTCCGGGGCCGTTGCTTCCCGTCGCCTCCATGACGTTGAGGTCGGCATCCAGGCTGAAGACGCTTCCGGCGATGGCGTCGGATCCAAAGACCCCGCCGTTGCGGCCATCGCGCCCCAGGCAGGTGGCGAACTGTATGGGTTTTGATGCGATCTCCGAGATTCTCTTGATCTCACGCCCATCGCGGATGTCGAATTTCGCGATCGCGTTCATCCCGCCGCCATAGACCGCATCGCCGGAGATCGTGACGGCATGGGCCGCCGACAGCGCTTTCGATGTCCAACGGTAGGTCCAGCGCCCGCCCACGCGCTCGAACAGCGAGACGCTGTTGCCTTCGTAGCTGGCCACGGCCATGAACCGCCCGTCATCGGTCAGATCGACACCCTCCGCGCCGACGATGCCAGTCGGATGGGTCAGGCGTTCGACAAGCTCCAGATCGACTTCGCGCTTCGGCGAAAGGCTCAACTTGAAGATCAGCACGTCCTGCTTGGTGTAGTTGGCGACGACAACCTGCCCCAAGACCTTGCTGTAATATATGGACGTCGGATTGTAGCGCTTCGCGCCGATCTTCACGGGGACCGGCGAGACCTTTCTGGTCTTGGCGTCCAGCAGATAGATGTTTCTGTAGTTCACGAACAAATACAGATCGGTCGCGATTTCGGTCAGCGACACGGGCGTAATGGATCCGCTGTCCCGGCGCTCCACCTCGAGCTTTCGCGGCTGCGCCTTGGCCCAGGCGCCCAGGTCGCTGCGACCAGCGACCACCTTTGCAGCCGCCTGGCTTCGGGCGGGGAGCGCGCCCGACACCGCCAGCCCCGCGAGAACGATGAGGGACGCCTTCCGAAAGGCCGAACGACTGAAAGCCATCACCCCTCGCGAAATCGAAAAGGCTCACCGCATTGGAGATGAAATGCTTCGGGGTTCGAGAACGCCGCATCGCGTGGCGACGCCGCCCGCCTCGCGCCCCGAGGCCGGACAGCAAAAACCCCGCGCCTTGCGGGCGCGGGGTTTTCGAAAGCTCGGCGTTGAAGGCCGCCCTTAGGCGATCTTTTCGACCTGGCTGTATTCCAGTTCGACCGGGGTGGCGCGGCCGAAGATCGAGACGGTGACGCGCAGGCGGGCCCGCTCCTCGTCGACCTGCTCGACCGAGCCGTTGAAGCTGGCGAACGGACCGTCGGTGACGCGGACGTTCTCGCCGATCTCGAACAGCACCACGGTCTTGGGACGCTCGACGCCCTCTTCGATCGTGCCGATGATGCGCTGGACTTCCTTTTCGGAGACCGGCTGCGGCTTGGACGCGCTGCCCAGGAAGCCCGTGACCTTCGGGGTGTTCTTGATCAGGTGATAGGCTTCGTCCGAGAGGTTCATCTTCACCAGCACGTAGCCGGGGAAGAACTTGCGCTCGGCGTTGACCTTGCGGCCGCGACGGATCTCGACGACGTCCTCGGTCGGAACCAGGATCTCGGAGAAGCTGTCTTCCAGACCGTGGCTCTTGGCCTGTTCGCGGATGCTCTCGGCCACCTTCTTCTCGAAGTTCGAGTAGGCGTGGACGATGTACCACTTGTGGTTCGGATTGGACGCGGTGTCGGTGCTCATGATGTTTCTTATCCCGCGGCGATCTTGAGGAGCAAATTGGCGCCCAGGCCCAGGATCCAGTCGGCGAAGGTGAAGAACAGCGAAGCCAGAACCACCATGATGAAGACCATCACCGAGGTGATCCAGGTCTCCTTGCGGGTGGTCCAGGTGATCTTGCGGGCTTCGGCGCGCACTTCCTGCGCGAAACGAACCGGATTGATCGGCTTCCTCGGCGGGGCCGGAGCCTTCGCCGCGGCGGCCGCTTGACCGGCGGGCGCGAGCGCCGCTGCCGTTTTCGCGGCGCGGTTCTTGATCGCAGACGGGCTAGAACCCGGTTTCCTGGCCATGACTTAAGAGGCTCGCGACTTTCGATAGGTCAGCCCGAAAGCCGGGTGACCGATGACATATAGTGGCAGGAGTGGAGGGACTCGAACCCACGACCCTCGGTTTTGGAGACCGATGCTCTACCAGCTGAGCTACACTCCTGCGGAACCGCGATCCCCTTAGCGGAGATTCCGGCTTTCCGACAATGAACATCGCGCCGGTAGGCTCTTTCAAGCCCGCCAGCGCGTTGGTCTCATCGCCAGAGCCGCGTCGTTTAGCAGGGTCGTTCGAGCCCGGCAAGCGGCCGGAGCGCGATCCGCGCTTTCGAGGGCCAGTTCCTGTCGCGGTTCCAAAGGATCAGCCCCTGGCGCGGCGCGTTAGGCCTTGGCGCCGTCGCAATCTCGAGGAGCCCGCCATGCCGACATCCGCCAGCCCGAACGCCGAAAGGCCGTCTAACCGCGAGGTCGAGAACGAGAACCAGCGCCCCGCTCCAGGCGCCGACGGAAAGGCCCCGCGTCCCGCGACCGAACCGCGCGGCGCGGAGGGCAGCTCCGACTCGCCGAAGACCCGCACGGATCCAGGGTCCGGTGAAGCCTAGACATTTAGAGCGTGACAGACGCCGAAACCGGCATCCGCCTTCGGCTGTCACGCTCTAGACGTCGATCAGCCGGCCTTTTCAGTTTCCGGCGCGGGCGCCGGGGTAAGGGCGGCGCATTGGATGTTCAGGTACGACCACTTCACGTCCGCGAGCTTGCGGCCGCATTGGGTGTTCTCACCCTGGTCGCGCCCCTGAAGGGAGATCGCCACGCCCTTAGTGGGATCCGGGGCCGGTGAGGCTCCGGAGATGTCGTAGTAGCCGCCGCCTGGACCGCGAACCACCATGCACGACGTCGATTCCACCGGCCGCACGCAACCGGAGGCGCTGACCGCCTTGCCTTCGAGAGAGACTTGTTGAGCTTGCTGACCGGTATTGCCGGTTTCCTGCCCGCAGGCAGCTACGCTTAACGCTAACAGACTGGCCGCCGCGGCGGCCTTTACGAACCTTACCCGCATACGTTCCTCCGTATCATTGGCCTCCGCGCTGTATTCACGGCGAGGAAGCAGAGGAAGAGTGCGCCCCGTTTGGGGAGGCGGCAATCACAATTTTGACACGGTTCAAAAAACAGGCGCCCGCCATTTTGACGCTTTTGGGGAAGAATTTCTCAAAGCCCTTTCAGACCAGCAAAGTTGACATCCACGCGCCTGTGCTCACATGAGACGCAGTCGCTTCAGGGCCGTGGCGGCGCCTTCTCAGAACTCCGCGGTCCGCCGCGCGTCCAGGACTTGAAACGCACATTATGACGGCCATCGAAACCACCGCCACCGCGTCCGTCCCCCCGGCTCCCAAGGAAGCCGCCTGGCACACCGAGACCGTGCTGTGGGTCAAGCACTGGACGGACAGCCTGTTCAGCTTCGCGATCACCCGCCCGGCCAGCTTCCGCTTCCGCTCGGGCGAGTTCGTGATGATCGGCCTGCCGCCTCGCGAGGACCTGGGCGAGAAGAAGCCGATCCTGCGCGCCTATTCGATCGGCTCGCCGCACTTCGCCGAGGAGCTGGAGTTCTTCTCGATCAAGGTGCCCGACGGCCCCCTGACCTCGCGCCTGCAGCAGATCAAGGAAGGCGACCAGATCCTGCTGGGCAAGAAGCCGACCGGCACCCTGGTGCTGGACGCGGTGCGCCCGGGCAAGCGCCTGTTCCTGTTCGGCACCGGCACGGGCCTGGCGCCCTGGCTGTCGGTGGCCCGCGACCCCGACGCCTACGCCCGCTTCGAGCAGGTGATCGTCGCCCACGGCGTGCGCGAAGTGCAGGAACTGGCCTATCGCGACCTGTTCACCAGCGAGATCCACGACGACCCGCTGGTCGGCGACGAGGCCAAGGCCCAGCTCGTCTACTATCCCACCGTCACCCGCGAGCCGTTCGAGCGCCAGGGCCGGTTCACCGACCTGATCAGCTCGGGCCGGCTGTTCGCCGACCTGGGTCTTGAGCAGGTGCAGTTCGACCCAGAGCACGACCGCGCCATGCTGTGCGGCTCGATGGCGATGATCAAGGACACCGCCGCCCTGCTGGAAGCCCACGGCCTGACCGAAGGCTCCAACGCCGAGCCGGGCGACTTCGTGATCGAGCGGGCGTTCGTGGGGTAAGGGCCAACGCCCCGACCTTCTCCATTGTCATCCCGGACAAGCGCGCAGCGCGCCGATCCGGGACCGACGCCTGAGCGCCGCGCTTCCGGCGGTCCCGGATCTTCACCCGGCTTCGCCGGGTTCGTCCGGGATGACAGCTGAGGTTCAGCTGACGCCGCCGCCCAGCCGCTTGAACGTCCGGTCCCAGCGCATGTGGCTGACCAGGGTCCAGGGC
>NZ_JBFTZS010000213.1:0-7662 GCF_056406675.1 Caulobacter sp. P1_B12_2
GCATAGGCTGAAGCTGCTTATTTTTTGCTAGATAGGTTCCTTTTTCTTCCTCAACATACAAAAATGGATTTAAGCCAATAAAAGAATAATTGGACCATGGTGATGATTCATCATTACTTTCAAGCAAATATACRGCTTCATCTTTTACTTGTTGAAAAAGATCAACAGGTGTCATGCTATCGATAAATATTTTTTTTATAATTGGAATGGTTAAATACTCTGTAGAGTCTTCTAAAAAAGAAGTATACGTGTTCGTCATATCTTTCAATCCTCCATTTCATGGAGAATGAGAATAGATGAGGTTATATAAAAGAGGATATAATAAATAAACCCAAAGACACWTCAAAAATGGGCCTTTGGGTATACGAATGGTAAAATTCACTCAACTAAACTCTGCTCAACTGTCTCATTCTCGTCTACCCTAATCTCAACTAAACTGTCTATTGTTTTCTCATAACTAAAATCTCTAAACTAACTTGTTACCAATTGTAGTACGTTTCAAATCCATTTGTCAACTACTATCTACTTGGCTTTAGACGAAACTAAGCTTTAAGCTCTTCATTCAGCAGTTTAAGAATCACTTCATCTTCTACTTGTTGAACAAAAGGTTTGCCTATGCCGCGCGGAGAGCTACTGCCAGAGCTGAGGCGCTGGTGGTTGACGCGGCCAAATATTCCGAACGCGCCGCCCGCCAGGCGGAGCGCCTGCGACTTTCGAGGCGTGAGGTGGAGATCGCAAAGGAGGGCGCTCCAGCGACCTTACCGGCGACGGATGACGACGATTGGGGCGGCTTCTTCGGAGATGACCAATGAATACTTCGCTCGACACATTCTCCCACGTCCATCCGACGGTGCGGCATTTCACGACCAGCGACAAAACTACGCGAATTCGTGCCGTAAACACGGATCAATGGGTCGATTACCCCGCAGCAACGGCCGCAATCCAGCAGCTATTCAAAATCATCGACATGCCCAAGCGGACACGAATGCCGTCAGTTCTTTTTTGGGCCAGCTCAAACATGGGAAAGAGCAGCATACAGGATCGGTTTATGGATCTCATATATCAAAGAACGGCCGACGATCCAGATTTAGATTGGCCTGGAGCAATACGACTTCAGGCCAACGACGAACTTACAGAAAAGCGTCTATACAACGATATTCTTAGTGCAATTGGTGTTCCTTCACCGATAACGACTGCGTCGCGCTTGCAAGCTATGGTCATCAGACACCTCGAACATCGCAGAACCCGATTAATTCTAATAGACGAGATACAACGCATCACGGATCTCGCGGACAAACAGCAACGCGTTGTGATGAATGCCCTCAAATATCTATCGAATAGGTTGTCGCTCGGCTACGCGGGATTTGGCTCGGGAGAAGCAAAGGGTTTGGTGCAATCCGACCCACATCTCACGCAAAGATTCAATATTATTGAACTTCCACAGTGGAAGCGGAAAGAACGCTGGGCGGCGGAAGCGGTCACAGAGCGCATATCCTATTTTCCTCTACGCCGACCAACTGAGGTAGATCGAGAGTTCATGGCGGTCTTGCAACACCATTCCGAAACACTGATAGGTCGGATGTTCGAACTTCTCCAAGAGGCAGCGGTATTGGCAATTGAGGGAGAGGAGCGCCTGACACCCGCGCTGATCGACGCGACATCCCGAGAATTCAGGAGTTCCGCGCAGGGCAAGAGCAGGGGATCCAATCGTGGCAAGTGCTAATCGATGGCAACCGGTCTTATCGAGCTTGGCGCCAGCGCTCTATCCAGATGAAGCAATTTCCTCCTGGCTATTTCGAGTTGCGGACGCTCATTTGCTCACTCGCGGAGAGCTTGCTGCCGAGATCGGAGCGGACCCTGAGTCCCTTGAGCGAGGCCATATAGACTCGTTGGATCGCGTTTCGGAGGTCACAGGCGTTTCACTAGATCGCCTCGTTGCCGCCGTGCACCCTCAGCTAATCGCCAAACCGCTTCCACTGTTTCGCCTCTCCCGAGAGGCCGTGGTTTGTCATGATTGCCTCCTGGAAGATCGCAAAGCGGGGAGGGAGCTATATACCCGAACAACCTGGATGTACCCGTTGGCGGTAAACTGTCCCGTGCACAAGAATATTTTGATGCCGAGCCAATTTCCCTTTGCGTTTCATTTGGAGAGGAAGGGGAAAATACAAGATGATCCACTTAGATCCGCAACATCACAACATACGATCCAGCTGCGCGCCAGACTTGGCGCATTGCTAATGGGAACTGGAAAAGCCGGCGCTATGCCGGCCGATCTTAGTCTATTGGGTCGGCTTCGATCATTGATTGGCGATCTGGTTGATGCGCTCAGGTCTGAGCCGCGGTCAGGCGCCGCTTCTTTGATGCGGAGCGTCAACTGGGGCATTCGGCAGTTCAGTCCAAGATTGACGCGCCACATGATCGCAGACGGGTTGGCGGATCTGGAGCCGTTCGACCGGCTCAAGCACGTGCTCGTGGCAATGGCGATCCTGGCTGAGCCCGATGAAAACGGGCCGATCGCCGAATTTGTGCAGGAATGCCAATATCGGTTGCCAGAGCAGAGTGTCGATCCGCTGGCCGCGCTAGCGGCTGGCCTTACCAAGCGCGACTTCACCGAGTTCGATCTGCGAACGGCCGAATGGCCTTCGAAATTGAAAGCCAGATGGGCGACAGTCAGGCATTTCGCGATGCTGAGAGCGGTCTGAGAATTTGGAGTCAGAAATGAGTGAAACTGCGGACATAACGGCAACATGTTCGCGGGGGCACCGGAGTCGCGAAATTAGGAGTCAGTGACAGTTTCCACACCTCTGTTGCCAGAAGGAATCATCGTCTAAGTAATATTATCAGAAGAAAACCGTTATCGACCTCGCTGATATCGAACCGTTCTGGCCGCCCGCTGGTTGATGTCGTGGTGACGCGCCAGCTTCATCGACAGGCTCGCGACGTCAGGAGTTCCATGCCGTGACCCCAGCAGCGCGTCGTATCGACGTTCATCACCATGTCATTCCGCCGGCCGTGGCCAAGGCCATGAACCGGCATGGCGTGACGAAGGTCGGCGGCGCCGATCTGCCACGCTGGAGCGTGCGAGCCTCGATCGGCACGATGGACCTCTATGGCGTCCAGGCGGCGATCACCTCGCTGTCGGCGCCGGGCGTCTATTTCGGCGATCTCGGCGAAGCCTGCGACCTAGCGCGGGTCAGCAACGAATTCTCGGCCCAGATGGCCCAGGATCATCCGGGACGTTTCGGCTGGTTCGCCGTGCTGCCGATGCCGTTCACGGCCGAGGCCTGCGCCGAGGCTGTCCATGCGCTGGACGTGCTCAAGGCCGACGGCGTCGTCCTGCTGGGCAGCACCGAAGGCGTGTTCCTGGGCGATCCGCGCCTGGAGGAACTGATGGCTGAACTGGATCGCCGCCAGGCCGTGGTCTTCGTCCATCCCAATCTTCACAAGACCAGCACCGAGCTGGACCTGGCCACGCCGGGCTATCTGGTCGAGTTCCTTTGCGACACGACGCGGGCGGCGACCAACCTGATCCTCACCGGCGCGCTGGAGCGATATCCACGCATTCGCTGGATCCTGGCCCACGCCGGCGGTTTTCTCCCGTACATCGCCTGGCGGCTGTCGCTGGCCAACGATCAGCTCAAGCTGGCCAAGACCCTTCCCAAGGGCATGCTGAACTCCATCCGTAGTTTCTATTTCGACACCGCCCTGTCGCCCTCGCCCGTCGTGATGGCCGCCCTGCGCGAACTGGTCGATCCCAGCCACATCCTGTTCGGCAGCGACTATCCGTTCGCTCCGGCGCGGGCCGTCGGCATGCAGGTCAAGGCCCTGGAAGCCTCGAGAGTCTTCGACGCCCAGATCCGGGCCGGCATCGACCGCGAACACGCCCTGGCGCTTTTCCCGCGCCTAGCCGCCCTGCCCCCGACGCTTCCGAACGGGCTTGGCGTCAGGCTCAAGCGCGCCGTCGTGAAGCCTATCGACGATCTCGCCGAGAAAATCCGCGACCGTTAGGCCTGGGGCTCGTCGGCGAGCGCGTCCCACGAGACTTCACGCCATTCGAACGGTGGGACCGCCCCCTCGCCCGCCCTGAGCGCTACGGCGAGGCAGTGATGGGGCAGCCTCGTCAGGTTCAGTCGCCAGGATGGATCGGGCCCGTTCTCGAAGCGCGCGGCGCAGGGATCGGTGGTGACCGAGAATGTCCGCAGGTCCATCGACAGGCCGTGGCCGAGGGCCTTGGCCACGGCTTCCTTCAGGGTCCAGAGCTCGATGAAGCGTTGGCCCTGCTCCGGGCCGGCGGACGCCACGCGCCGTCGCTCGTCGGAGGTGAAGCACCGCTCGGTCACGCCGTCGACGTCCGCCGGCCGGTCCCGAAGCTCTGCGTCGACGCCGATCGGTCCGCCGAAGCTCAAGCCGCAGGCGGCCAGGCCTGGCGTGTGGGTGATGTTGAAGTCGGGGACGGCCGCGTCCTCCCCCTGCCCCGCGACGAGGACGGGCTTGCCGTTCGAGCCGACGTCGAACCGCCAGTCCGCGCGCCCGGTGGCTTGGCGCAAGGCGAAGCGGAGCAAGCCGTGGGCGGCGACGAAGGCGTTCCGGTCGCGTTGGAAGCGAAAGCGCGACGCGCGGTCCCGTTCCGACGGTGAAAGTCGGGCTTCGACCCGCGCGCACGCCGCCGAAGCCTCCTGCGGCGCCTTCAGATACAGCAGAACGATAGCGCCCGACGACAACGCGGAAAAGTTGTGCATCACCATGACGAGCAGTGTACCCTCATGGCGGGGCTTCGCCCAATATCCAACCAGGGCGTGCGGCGCTCAGATCCGCGCCGTCCAGATCCGCGCCGCTGAGGCGCGACATGCGACCGAGGGACTGATGTCTTATCAGACCACGATGGACCAGCGCGGCCGGGCCGCTCCGGCGGGAGGCGCGCGATCCGAACGGACGCTTGACGATCCGTTCATCGACTTGCGCCGCGGGCTGCTGGTGCTGGTGAAGATCCTCAAATACCGGCTGTTTCCCTTCGGTCGCTTCTTCGCGCCTTGGAGCCGTCTGAGTTTCGCCGTTCGGTTTCGAAAGGCGCTTGAGGAGCTCGGCCTAACCTATCTGAAACTTGGGCAGTTTTTGGCGCTGCGCTTCGACATTCTCCCCGCCGAGGTCTGCCTGGAGCTGAACAACCTTTTCGAGAGCGTCGCGCCGATGCCTTCGGGCGTGGCCCAGGGGATCATCGAGCGGGAGTTGGGCGCGCCGGTCGCAACCCTGTTTCCAACCTTCAGCGCCGAACCGATCGCGGCGGCGTCGATCGGCCAGGTCCACGACGCGCGGCTGCCTGACGGACAGCGGGTGGCGGTCAAGGTTCAGCGCGCCGGCATCATGCGGATCTTCCGGGCCGACATCCGCAACCTGCGCAAGCTGACCGCCTTCGCCCAGTCTCTGGGCGTGTTCGGGCGGCTGTCGGCCACCGGCATGGTCGATCAGTTCGAGGCGTGGACGCTGCGCGAGATGGACTTTCGCACCGAGGGCGCGACGGCCGAACGCGTGGCGCGCAAGGCCGGCCCCGCCGTGGTCATTCCGGCGATCCACTGGGACCTGTCGACCGCCCGCGTGCTGACCATGGACTTCGTGACTGGGGTCAGCGCGACCCACATCCGTGAACTGGTCCAGACCTGCACGCCCGAGGAGCTGGCCGAGAAGCTGCCGGGCTTCGACCTGCCGACGGCGCTGCACAACTTCACAGAAGCCTCGCTGTCGCAGCTGTTCGTGGATGGCTTCTTCCATGGCGACCCGCACCCAGGGAACATCCTGTTCCTGCCGGAGAACCGCGTGGTGTTCCTGGATTTCGGCATTTTCGGCGCGCTGACCGACGAGCGTCGCGCCATCATCACCGCCCAGATCGAGAGCCTGGCGATCGGCAACATTGGGGCCAGCATGCGCGCCTACGGGCAGCAGGTAACCGAGACCGAGCTGACCGACATGGACCGCTTTCGCGACGACTGCCGCGAGGTGCTGACTCGCTGGTACGCCGCCCTGCTCAACCCCTCCGGCCCGATCGAGGACCGGCATCTGGCGCGCTACACCGGCGAGATGATCGACGTCTCGCGGCGAAACGGCCTGATCTACGACCTGAACTATCTGCTGTTCTGGCGGGCCATCAACAATCTCAACGCCACGCTCTGGCACATCGACCCGGAATTCGACCTGCTGGCCCAGTTGAGGACCTTCTTCGAGAAGACGCGGCCGGACGCCTTCCAGCGTGTTCGATCGATGGTCAATGATCCGGCCTGGCGGGAGTCTCTGCGCGATCTGGGCGGCTCGTTGGTTCAGGGGTTGAACACGAAGACCGAGGCGCCCACCATCCGGGCGACGACGGCGCGGTCGGACCGGGACGAGCGCCGCAAGGCGCGAACCTCCGGCTGGGCCATGCTGGGCATCGCCGGCGTGTCGGCGGCCGTGCTGGGCAAGGCGACCTCCCTGCCGATGTCGCTGACCCTGGCCCTGGTCGCGACCTTCGTCGTCACGGCGCTCTTCACCTCATGGCGGTTGCGATGAACAAGCTGACGCAACTCGCGCCCGCCGACGTCGCGCGCCAGCTGGCCGCCCTGCTCACGCGGCTGGGCCCGACCTTCGTCAAGATCGGGCAGTACCTGGCGCTGCGGCCCGACATCCTTCCCCAGGCCTATTGCGACGAGCTTCTGACGCTGGTGGACCGCAGTGAGCCGTTCGACTGGGCGCAGGCCGAGCGGATCGTGGAGGCCGAGCTGGGCGCGCCGGTCTGGGAGCTGTTCGACAGTTTCGAGCGGCGGCCGATCGGGGCGGGTTCGCTGGCTCAGGTGCACCGCGCGCACCTTCACGACGGCACGGTCGTCGCGGTCAAGATCCTGCGGCCGGGCATCGAGCGGCGCGTGGCCCGCGACATCCGCCGGATGCGGCTGGTCGGGCAACTGGTCAAGCGGTTCGGCATCAGGCTGCCGATATCGGTGCGCGAACTGGCCGACGAACTGGCCGAGTGGCTGCGCCAGGAGATCGACTTCGATCGAGAGCTCGCGAACGCCCGCAAGCTCCAGCCCTTGGCCGCCGGCAGCACGCTGCAACGGATCCCGCGCACCTATCTGGAACTCAGTTCGAGCCGGGTGATCACCTACGAGTATCTGGAGGGAATCCGGGTCAACAGCGTCCTGGCCGAGCTGCGCGGCGTCGCGCCCGAGCGCGCCAGTGGTCCGCTGCTGACCGTCGACGAGCGGCGAGAGTTCGCCGAGCGGCTGGTCACCGCCACCCTGATCCAGATCTTCCGCTACCGGTTCTTCCACGCCGACCTGCACCCGGGCAATCTGCTGGTGCTGCCGGACCGGCGCGTCGGGTTCGTGGATTTCGGCCTGTGCGACAAGCTGGACGAGACCGTGCGGGCCAACCAGCTGAGCTATGTGTCCGCCATCTACGCTGGCAACCAGCCGCGCATCTTCAAGGCGCTCACCGAAGTCCTCGTGGCGCGTCCCGAGAGCGACGTGGAGGGCCTGCGTCGCGATTTCGACGCCGAGATGCGGGCGGGAGACCAGGAGCACGGCGGCGCCTCCAGCACCGCCAACGCCCTGATCGGCGTGCTCAGGGTGGCGCGCCGCAACGGCTACCTGATCCCCGGCGTATTGATAGCAAATAACGGAAATAGAACCCTAATAC
>NZ_JBFTZS010000214.1:0-7645 GCF_056406675.1 Caulobacter sp. P1_B12_2
CCCCGCTACGGGTCAGAGCGTTGGATAGGGCCAGGAACTGCGGGGCCGGCTCGCCGATCGCCAGGATGCGGAACGGCTCGGCCTGGGGCTCGGGCAGGTCGAGCCGCCGGCCGCGATCGCCGAACGTCGCCAGGCGGAGCTCGAACTCCTCCTCGGCGATGGCGGTGCGGACCAGGGATTCCAGGCGCAGCACGGCCTGGGCCGGATGCAGCGGCGGCGACAGGGTCAGGTCGAAGGCTTGGGTGTTGGTCTCCACCCCGGGCTCGCCGATGGCGATCACCGGCAGGCGGCGCGGCGCGACGGCGGCCTTCAGGCGGCGCGACAGGGAGTGGGCGTCGGGACCGGCGCTCTCCAGGTCGACGATCACGGCCTCGATGTTCAGGTCGCCCAGGGCGGCGAGGGCGGCATAGGGGCCACGCGCGGTGATGGTCCGCCAGCCGAGCTTGTCGAGCCCTTCGGACAGCGGTCCCGCGCGGGAGTCGTCGCGCGCCACGATCAAGATTCGGGCGTTCACCGCCAACTCAAGCCTCCGCCCCGGATACCGGTATCGCTCGACGACGCAGCGCCATCGAGATTCGACGCTGCAACATAGCAGAGGCCGCCCCGCCTCATAGGTGCGCATCGCCGCAGGGGCGTGAAGGGCTGTGAACAGACAAACGCTCTTGCCTGACCGAACGGCAGGGTCGTTCTAGTGCTCGAGAAACGAAGCGCCGCGAGAGTCGGCCGGGAGGAACGTCATGGCCCAGGGCCCCCAAAGACCCCAAGGACCCTTGTCCGGCCTCAAGGTGCTGGAATTCGCCGGGATCGGCCCCGGGCCGTTCTGCGGCATGCTGCTGTCGGACCTGGGGGCCGACGTCGTGCGCATCGACCGCAAGGGTTCGGGTCGCAGCTCGCCCGCCGACGTCACGGCCCGCGGCCGCCGCTCGGTGGCGCTGGACCTGAAGTCGCCGGCCGCGGTCGAGACCTGCCTGAAGCTGATGGAAGGCGCCGACGGGATCATCGAAGGCTTCCGGCCGGGCGTCATGGAGCGCCTGGGCCTGGGCCCTGACGTCGCCCTGGCCCGCAATCCGAAGCTGGTCTACGGCCGCATGACCGGCTGGGGGCAGACCGGCCCCTATGCCAAGGCCGCCGGCCACGACATGAACTACATCGCCATCACCGGCGCCCTGGCGGCGATCGGCACGGACGACAAACCCGTGCCGCCGCTGAACCTGGTCGGCGATTTCGGGGGCGGGGCGCTCTATCTGGCCTTCGGTTTGCTGGCCGGGGTGATTCACGCTCGGGCGAGCGGCCAGGGCCAGGTGATCGACTGCGCCATGAGCGACGGCGCGGCCTCGCTGATGGCCATGTTCTACGGCTTCAAGGCGGGTGGGATGTGGAACGAGGGCCGGCGGTCCAACCTCCTGGACGGCGGGGCGCACTTCTACGACACCTACCAATGCAGCGACGGCAAATGGATCTCGATCGGCTCGATCGAACCGCAGTTCTACCTGCTTCTGCTTGAAAAGACCGGGATCACCGACCCGCAGTTCCAGCACCAGATGAGCCGCGAGGAGTGGCCGCAACTGCGCGAGAAGCTGGCGGCGGTGATCGCGACCAAGACGCGCGACGACTGGTGCGCCCTGATGGACGGCACTGACGTCTGCTTCGCCCCGGTCCTGACCATGGACGAGGCCCCGAGTCATCCCCACAACGCCGCGCGCCAGACCTTCGTCGAGGTGGCCGGGGTGACGCAGCCGGCCCCGGCGCCGCGCTTCTCGGCCACGCCGGGCGCGATCCAGGGCCCGCCGCCGAAGATCGGGGCCGACAACGACGCGGCCCTCGCGGATTGGGGGTTCTCGGCCGAGGCGATCACCGCTCTGAAAGAGCAGGGGGCGCTGTAGGGCGCCCGTCTCCTGACGGCGCCATTCAGGTCCGGTTCAGCCGCAAGGTCTTAAACCTGATCCTGCAACCGGCCGTCGCGCCACCCGTCCCTCGATGCGGCGGCCGGTTCAGGTTCGTCCTGCGGAGACCCGTCGCTTTCCCTGAAGCGGCGGGTCTTTGTGTCTCAGGCTGATGTTTTTTTGGCGGCGAGCTTGCGTCGAAGCGGCGCCGAGGCCAGTTTCCGCCGCATGAAATCCCCCCAGGACCGCATTCGCTTTCGAGACCTCGATCTCGATCCGATCCATTGGGTGAGAGAGATCCTGCGCGTTCTAGGCCTGGCCCTGCAACGTCTGTGGGGCCGCGACGTGATGCTGTACGTGGGCGGCGTGTCGTTCTTCATCCTGCTGGCGGTGTTTCCCGGCCTGGCGATCCTGATCGGCCTCTTCAGCCTGTTGCTGACCCCCGAACAGGCCGCCTTCCAGGCGGACAAGCTGTCGTTCCTTATGCCGTCGGGCGCCCGGCCGATCTTCCAGAGCGAACTGGCCCGCCTGGCCCACGCGCCGGAAAAGGCCATCTCGGCGCAGAGCGCCGTGGTGCTGGTCATCGGCCTCTACGCCGCCCATCGCGGCTTCAAGGCCCTGCTGGCCGGCCTGTCCTTCATCCACGACGAGGAAGACCAGCGGGGCTTCTTCGGCTTCAACTTCATGGCGCTGGTGGTGCTGGTCGCCGCCTTCGTGCTGCTGTTCGTGATGTCGGGCGTGTTCCTGACCTTCCGCCTGCTGGCCAGCACCCTGAACCTTCGCCCTTTGGCCGGGGCCTCGTGGATCCAGAGCGAATGGACCTGGGCCAGCCTGGGCTTGCTGGTCGGCATGACCCTGATCTACCGGTACGCCATGTCGCGCGCCCCGGTCGGCTGGCGCGCCTCGAGCACCGGCGGCTTCGCCGCGGCGGTGATGTGCGTGTTCATGTCGTGGGCCAGCGCCTTCTATGTCGAGCAGGTGGCCCATCTGGGCGCGACCTACGGCTCGATCTCGGCGGTGATCATCTTCCTGATCTGGCTGTCGTGGAGCGTCAACGCCGTGTTCTACGGCGGGGCCCTGGCCACCGAGATGGAGATCGCTCTGGACGAGCGGCCTCGGGCTCTCTTGGAAGGCCCAAAGGCCATTCCGCTCAAGGCGCCTTCGCCACCAGAAAGCTGATCGCGCCGTTTGGGGCGTCGACGATCTCGAGCACGGTCGCTCCGGCGCTGGCGGCGAAATGCGGCACGTCGATGCGAGCCAGCGGATCGTCGGCCAGCAGGCGGACCAGACCGCCGGCCGGCGCCTCTTCCAGCGCCCGGCGCAGACGCAGGGTCGGAACCGGGCAGCGATGACCGCGCGCGTCGAGCAGGCGTTCTTTGGGTTTGGCCTCAGACATCGAAGACGTCCTCGGCCTGGGCCGCCGTCAGGATGCGGTGCTCGCCCGGCGCCAGGTCGTCGGGCAGGGCGATGCCGCCGATCCGCTCCCGATGCAGGCCGACCACGTGGTTGCCCACGGCGGCGAACATCCGGCGCACCTGGTGATAGCGCCCCTCGGTGATCGTCAGCCGCGCCTCGCGCTCGCCCAGCACTTCAAGCTCGGCCGGCAGAAGCGGCTTTTCCTCGCCTTCCAGCAGCAGGGTCCCGCTGGCGAAGGCCGCGCCTTCGGTTCCGGTCAGCGGCCGATCGAGCACGGCGCGATACACCTTGGGCACATGGCGCTTGGGCGAGATCACCCGGTGCAGGTAGTCGCCGTCGTCGGTGATCAAGATCAGGCCCGAGGTGTCCTTGTCGAGCCGCCCGACGCTGGACAGGGCAGGGTCGCGGATCTGCCAGCGCTTGGGCAGCAGGTCGTAGATGCGCTCACCGTCCTCGCGGTGCGAGCAGACCACGCCCAGCGGCTTATGCATGATCAGCACCAGAGGGGCCGGCGGATCAACGGCGACGCCGCGGATCTTCATCCGTTGCGGCAGGTCGGCCGTGACCGCGATCTTCAAGCCGRCGTCCTTGATCGCCACGCCGTCCAGTGTGACCTTTCCGGCCGAGACCAGGGCCTGGACGTCGCGTCGGCTACCGTAGCCAAGATTGGCCAACAGTCGGTCCAGACGCGCCATCAGGGCTTTTGTCACTTGCGAGCCTCGTAGACCTTGTAGCCGCCGGCGTCCGCGACCGGACGCACGGTCTTGAACGACTCGTTCAGCGCCGCCTCGTAGGGCAGGTGGCGGTTGGCGACGATCCACAGCACGCCGCTCTTGCGCAGCATGGCGGCGGCCGAAGTGATGAAGGCCTGGCCCAGGCTTTTGTCCTCACTGCCGGTTTCATGGAACGGCGGATTGGTGACCACGAAGTCCAAGCCGGTCGCCAGCTCGGCGCCGCGTCGGGCGTCGGCCTGCACGACCTCGACACGCGGATCGTTGACGTTCCGCTTGGCCGCCTCGACCGCCCGGCGATCCAGGTCGATCAGGGTCAGCTTGGTCACCTTGGGCGAGGTCAGGACGGCATGGGCCAGGACGCCGATGCCGCAGCCCAGGTCGACGCCGACGCCGCTCAGCAACGGCAGCGACTTCAGCAGCATGGCCGAGCCGGGGTCCAGGCGGTCCCAGCTGAACACGCCGGGCTGGGTCCACAGGCCGTCGCCGTCCAGGCGGCGCGGCGCGCCCTCGGCGATGGCGACGTCCACGCCGACGACCTCGGCGGGCTTGAGGGAGACGCAGATCCGTTGATGGCGCTTGGCGCTTTCGCCCACGGCGCAGCCGAACGCGACCAGTTCCTTGTTCATCCGCAGGCCGCCGCGATCCTTGGGGGCCATGGCCGTCAGCCGCCCCTCGACCTTCAGCGCCCTCAACGCCTGGGCCAGGACATAGCGCCGCTCGGCCACGCCGGCCGGGGCCTGGATGACGATCTCGTCCAGCGAACCTTCGGCCAGATCGGCGAGGTCGGTCGAACCGACCACCAGTGGCGAGACCTGGACAGCGCCGCCGGCGACATCGATCACGTCGAGGAGCGGGAAACCATAGACGGCGGCGCGGACGGTGTCGGACATGCAATGGATCTCGGGAGATGTGGCGGGCAGGGTGGGATTCGAACCCACGGTGGACTTTCACCCACGGCGGTTTTCAAGACCGCTGCCTTAAACCACTCGGCCACCTGCCCGGAGCAGGGGCCTATATCAGCGGTCGTGCGYCCGCTCCAGTCGTTTCAAGCACGTTTGGTCGCACCTTTGATTAACCAGACCTCAAGCCTCCTGAACGACGGTGGTTTCCGCTATAGATGCTTTGGGAGGCTGTTCGGTCATGGGATGCGGAGCGCGAGGCGAGTTCCGTCTGCTGCGCGGCGTGGCCGTGGCCGCCCTGGGCTGCGCGGGCCTGGCCGCCTGCGCCACGCCGCTGCCGACCCGCTTGCCTCAGACCTCCTCCACCGCCAGGCCCTATTCCGGACCGCCCGCGCCGGGCTCGACCGCCGGTCTGCGCGGGACCGAGAAACCCTATCAGATCAAGGGGATCTGGTACTATCCCAAGTCCGATCCCGGCTATGACGAGCGGGGGATCGGCTCGTGGTACGGCGAGCAGTTCCACAATCGCCGCACGGCCAATGGCGAGATCTTCGACATGGACCTGCCGTCGGCGGCCCATAAGACCCTGCCGCTGCCCAGCATCGTCGAGGTCACCAATCTGGACAACGGCCGCAAGATGCAGGTCCGGGTCAACGATCGCGGCCCCTTCGTCGACGGCCGCATCATCGACCTGTCCAAGGCCGCCGCCGAGCAGCTGGGCTATGGCCGGGCCGGCGTCGCCCGCGTCCGCGTCCGCTATATCGGTCCCGCCGCCAAGACGCCCTTCGACCAGCGCAGGATGATCGCCGCGACGCCGCCGCCCGCCGAACCGCGCCCTGGGCCACGCTACGCCCCGCCGCCCCAAGCCCGGGTCTATGCGACGGGCCTGCCGCCGGCCCAGCCGGCCTATGCCCCCCCGCCGCCGCCCAAGGCCGCCGATCCGGACTACGTCCCCTATGCGCCGTCATCGCCCGCGCCCCTGGTTCCGGCCCCGCCCGCGCCGGTTCTGACCAGCGCCTATCGCGTCCAGGCCGGCTCGTTCGCCAATCGCGACAACGCCGAGCGCGCGGCGGCTCAGCTGAGCGGGGCTGGCGAAGCGTCGATTGAGTCGATCCCGCGCGCCCAGGGCGTGCTCTACCGCGTGGTGGTCCAGGCCGGCCCCGACGAGGCTGAAGCCTTCGGCGTGCGCGATCGCGTCGCCGCCCTAGGCTTTTCCGACGCCACGGTGCTGCGGCCCTGAAGCATCGGCCCGAAAAGTGGGAACCGGTTTTCGGATAAAGCCGATGCTCTGAACTGAGCTACGATCGGGTCTGGACAAGTCGGGCGTTACGGCCGATTTGAAGCCGGTGACGCGTGGAACCTTCATCAGTTTCGAGGGCGGCGAGGGGGCTGGAAAGTCCACCCAGATCCGCCGCTTGGCCGAACGCCTGAAGGCGGACGGCGCCGACGTGGTGCTGACCCGCGAACCGGGCGGCAGCCCCGGCGCCGAACAGGTCCGCGACCTGATCCTCAATGGCGACATCGACCGCTGGTCGCCGGTCACCGAGACCCTGCTGATGTACGCCTCGCGGCGCGATCATATCGAGCGCGTGATCCGGCCGGCCCTGGAGCGGGGCGCCGTCGTGCTGTGCGACCGCTTCGCCGACAGCACCCGGGCCTATCAGGGGGCCGGCGGCGAGGCGCCGATCGGCCTGATCAAGGCGCTGGAGGAGCATGTCCTGGGCGGCACCGTCCCCGACCTGACCCTGATCTTCGACATTCCGGCCGAGGTGGGCCTGGCCCGYGCCCTCTCGCGCGGCGGCGAGGCGCGCTTCGAGTCCAAGGGCCTGGAATTCCACCAGCGCCTGGGCGAGGCCTTCCTGGAGATCGCCCGCCGCGAGCCCGAGCGCTGCGTGGTGATCGAGGCCGACGACGCGATAGACGCGGTCTGGGCCGATGTCTGGAGCGCGGTCTCCACGCGGCTGGGCCTTTAGAACGTGGACGCGCCGCCTCATCCTCGTGACGTGTTCAGCATCGAGGGCGTCGAGGCCGCCGAGCTGGCCTTTCTCGACGCGCTGGATCGCGGTCGGCTGCACCACGCCTGGTTGTTGACCGGGCCGGAAGGCGTCGGCAAGGCGACCCTGGCCTACCGCATGGCCCGACGCCTGCTGGGCGCGCGGCCCGACCCGGCCTTCGGCGCCCTCGGCTCGGCCCCGACCGACGTCGTCAGCCGCCAGGTCGCCGCCCGCTCGCACCCCGACCTGATGGTGCTGGAGCGCGAGACCGACGACGGCAAGGCCCGCAAGTCGATCCCGGTCGACGAGGCCCGTCTGCTGCCGGCCTTCTTCGCCAATTCGCCGGCCGTCTCGCCCTACAGGGTGGCGATCATCGATGCGGCCGACGACCTGAACGTCAACGCCGCCAACGCCGTGCTGAAGACTCTTGAGGAGCCGCCGGCGCGGGGCGTGATCCTGCTGATCAGCCATTCGCCTGGACGGCTGCTGCCGACCATCCGTTCGCGGTGTCGACGCCTGGCCATCACCGCGCCGGACCTGTCCCTGGCCGCCGGCATGGTCGAGCAGCGGGCCGGCGTTTCTGCCCACGAAGCCGACCGCCTGGCCCGGATGGCCAAGGGCGCGCCGGGCCGCGCCCTGCAACTGGCCGCCGCCGGGGCTCTAGCGGCCGACGACGCGGCCGGCGAGATCCTGCGCAAGCTGCCCGACCTGGACGAAGG
>NZ_JBFTZS010000215.1:0-7569 GCF_056406675.1 Caulobacter sp. P1_B12_2
CCTCGATGAAGCCCGTGTCGATGGCGCCGTCGATGAAGTCCGGGTGGCTGGCGCACTTGGCCAGGAAGGCGGCGTTGGTCTTGACCGGATAGACCTCGACCAGGCGGCAGGCCTGCGCCAGACGCGCGGCGGCGTCCTCGCGGTCGACGCCATGGGCGATCAGCTTGGCGATCATCGGGTCGTAGAACGGGGTGACCTCGCCGCCCTCCTCCACCGCGCTGTCGACCCGCACGTCGCCCTCGGGCAGGCGGAAGTGGGTCAGCGGCCCGGTCGAGGGCAGGAAGCCCGTGGCCGGGTTCTCGGCATAGAGGCGGGCCTCCATGGCCCAGCCGTCCAGCGTGATCTCGTCCTGCGCCAGCGGCAGGGGCTCGCCCGAGGCCACCAGCAGCTGCCACTCGACCAGGTCCTGGCCGGTGACCATCTCGGTGACCGGGTGCTCGACCTGCAGCCGGGTGTTCATCTCCATGAACCAGATGCGGTCGGCGCGCAGGCCTTCCGAGGCGTCGGCGATGAACTCAACCGTGCCCGCCCCGACATAGCCCACGGCCTGCGCCGCCTTGACCGCCGCCCCGCAGACGGCGGCCCGGGTGGCCTCGTCCATGCCGGGGGCCGGAGCCTCCTCGATGACCTTCTGGTGGCGGCGCTGCAGCGAACAGTCGCGCTCGAACAGGTGAACGACATTGCCGTGGCTGTCGCCGAACACCTGCACCTCGATGTGGCGCGGGCGGGTGACGTACTTCTCCAGCAGCACCCGGTCGTCGCCGAAGCTGGCGCTGGCTTCTCGCTGGCACGAGGCCAGCAGGGCGGCGAAGTCCGCAGGGTTGTCGACCTTGCGCATGCCCTTGCCGCCGCCGCCGGCCACGGCCTTGATCAGCACGGGGAAGCCGATCTTCTCGGCCTCGGCCGCCAGACGCTCGACCGATTGGTCCTCGCCCAGATAGCCCGGAGTGGTGGGCACCCCCGCTGCAATCATGAGCTTCTTGGCGGCGTCCTTCAGGCCCATGGCGCGGATGGCCGAGGGCGGCGGGCCGATCCAGACCAGGCCGGCGTCGATCACCGCCTGGGCGAAGTCGGCGTTCTCGGACAGGAAGCCGTAGCCCGGATGGATCGCCTCGGCGCCGGTCTGGCGGGCGGCGGCCAGGATCTTCTCGGGAACCAGGTAGCTCTCGCGCGCCGGGGCCGGTCCGATCAGGACGGCCACGTCGGCCTCCATCACGAACGGGGCCTCGGCGTCCGCCTCGGAATAGACCGCGATCGTCCGCACGCCCAGCTCACGGGCGGTGCGGATGATCCGACGGGCGATTTCGCCGCGATTGGCGATGAGGACGGAAGAGATCAACGGTGAAATCCTAGATCTGCGTCAAGGCGAAAGCGAGCAAGGCGGTGAGAAGCACCAGGAAGGAGATAAGCGTGGAGGCCCAGACGAAGACGGTCTTGAAGACCGCTCCCACGATGCTGGAGCCGTAGGCCCCGCGCAGGGTCTGGAACAGGTTGATGGGGGTCCAGAGGACCAGCAGCAGGAACCACCATTTGCGAAGGGGGTCGGGCAGCACCAGTCCAAGCGCGTTGGTCAAGAACGAGAACGACAGCAGGTTGGTGGCCACGATCAGGTGATCGTAGATGAAGAACTGGCGCTTGTTGACGTAGACCAGCGCAAGGCTCAGCCCCAGCATCGGCAGCAGCAGCACCGCCAGGCGGTGGCCCCAGCCGAACATCACGACCATGTAATATTCGGGATTTTCCAGAGCCTTGGCCAAGCCGGCCTTGGGCCAGTACTCCTTGCCGCCGTGGGCCGCTTCACGGGGCTTGACCCCATGGGCTTCGGCGGGCGCCGCATCGTGGGCTTCCGGCAGCGCCCTGACCGTCTTGATGTTGACGCCGCCGATCGTTGTCGCCTCGCCCTCGCCCTCGGCCAAGGCGTTGGCCTGTTCTTCGATCTTGGCCGGATCCAGCGACGCGCCGCGAATACGCTCGGCGGCCTGCCGGCGCATCTTCTCGTCGGCTTGGAGGATTTCCTGGGCCGCCAGGGGGTTGTTCTGCAGGTGATCGGCTTTGGCCAGGGCCTCGGTGTAGCGGGTCTGGGCCTTGGCGACGTCTTCCTGGTAGTCGACCGGCGCCTTGGCGGCGTCGGCCTGATAGCGCTCCAGAACCTTGGCGCGATTCTCGTCCGGATCCTTCAGGGCCTCGTCGCGGTCCTTGGCGACCTCGGCCAGGATCGTGTCGCGATCCTCCGCCGCTTCCTTCAGCCGCGCGTCGCGGTCCGTGGCGGCCTCGACGCGCATCCTGCCCGCCTCGGCGGCGCGCCCCTGCGGCGTGGCCAGGGCCTCGGCGCGCTTGTGAGCCTCTTCCTCTGCATGGTGCTTGGCCGAGTGGATGGCGTGCTCGGCCGCGAAGATGAACAGCAGCAGCGCGACCAGGAAGGTGCGGAACGGCGGCACGTGCCGCACGATCCGGCCTTCCATGTAGTCCTTGGCCAGCTTGCCGGGCTGGAAGAACAGGGCCGGCAGGGTCGTGGCCAGGCGGCCGTCGAGGTGGAACATCCCCTCGATCGCCTCGACGATCAGGTGGAAGATCGAGCGCTTGTGGTTGTCGGCGTTCTGGCCACAGGCGTGGCAGTATGGCCCTTCCAACGGCGTGTCGCAGTTGGCGCAAGGCTTGCCGATATCCGTGAACGGATGCTTCTTCCGCCGCTTGAACAGGTCGGTGAACGAGTCCGCCGCCGCTGCTTCCATGTCCGCCGTCATAAGGCCCCCTACTCGACTCTAGATCGTCCAGCTGGGTTTACGGCGTTCGAGGAACGCGCGCACGCCTTCTTGGCCTTCGTCCGACACGCGGCGGCGCGCGATGCGTTTTGCCGTCTCGTCGATCAGGCCGCGGTCGATCTTTTGGCCGACGAAGTCGTTGACCAGGGCCTTGGCGTCGCCGATCGCGCCGGGGGCGCAGACCGCCACTTCCTCGATCAGCGCGTCCTGGGCGGCGACCAGGCCGGCGGCGTCATCGAACACCTCGTCGACCAGGCCGTAGCTCCAGGCCTGGTCGGCGTCGAACACCCGGCCGGTGGCGAACAGCAGCTTGGCGGTGCGCGGGCCCAGGGCGGCGATCACGTAGGGGCTGATGGTGGCCGGGGTCAGACCCAGCTTGACCTCGGAGAAGGCGAACTTGGCGTCGGCCGTGGCCAGGGCGTGGTCGCAGGCGGCCACCAGGCCCGCGCCGCCGCCGAAAGCCGGGCCCTCGACCAGGGCCACGGTCAGGGCCGGGATGTCGTGCAGGGCCTTGAGCATGTGGGCCAGGCCCAGGGCGTCGTCGCGGTTGTCGTCCTCGCTCCACTCGGCGGCGGCCTTCATCCACTCCAGGTCGGCCCCSGCGCTGAACGCCCCGCCCACCCCGCGCAGGAAGACGATCCGCACGCCCTCGGCGCCCTGCAGGGTCTCGAAGGCCTGGTGCAGGGCGGCGATGGTCGCCGCGTCGAAGGCGTTCTTCTTGGCCGGACGGTTGATCCAGACGGTGACCGCGCCGCTGGGCGTGGAGTCGATATGGACCAGCGGCGTCATGTCGTCGGCGATGGGCTGCTCGACGGGCGGCTCGGCGATGGGGTTGGTCATGACTTCACCTTTCGGGTGACGCGTTACATCCGGAAGACGCCGAACGTGGTCTCGGGGATCGGGGCGTTCAGGCTGGCGCTGATGGCCAGGCCCAGCACGTCGCGGGTCTGGGCCGGGTCGATGACGCCGTCGTCCCACAGGCGGGCTGTGGCGTGATAGGGGTCGCCCTCGGCCTCGTAGCGGTCGCGGATCGGGGCCTTGAAGGCTTCCTCGTCCTCGACGGCCCAGGTCTCGCCCTTGGCCTCCATTCCGTCGCGCTTGATGGTCGAGAGCACGCTGGCCGCCTGCTCCCCGCCCATCACGCTGATGCGGCTGTTGGGCCAGGTGAACAGGAAGCGCGGGCTGTAGGCGCGGCCGCACATGCCGTAGTTTCCGGCTCCGAAGGACCCGCCGATCAGCACCGTGAACTTGGGCACCTCTGCGGAGGCGACCGCCGTGACCAGCTTGGCGCCGTCCTTGGCGATGCCGCCGGCCTCGTACTTGCCGCCGACCATGAAGCCCGAGATGTTCTGCAAAAACACCAGTGGAATCTTACGCTTGCAGGCCAGTTCTATGAAGTGCGCGCCCTTCACGGCGCTCTCGCTGAACAGCACGCCATTGTTGGCCAGGATCGCCACCGGCTGACCCCAGATGCGGGCGAAGCCGCAGACCAGGGTGGTGCCGTACAGCGCCTTGAACTCGTCGAACGCGCTGCCGTCGACGATGCGGGCGATGACCTCGCGCACATCGTAGGGCGCGCGCACGTCGGTCGGGACGATGCCGTACAGCTCGTCCGGGTCGTACAGCGGCGGCTTGCTGTCGTGGATCTCGGTCTCGACCCGCTTGGTGGTGTTCAGATTGGCGACGATCGAGCGGACGATCTCCAGCGCGTGCTCGTCGTCGTTGGCCACGTGGTCGACCACGCCCGAACGCCGGCCGTGGGTGTCGGCTCCGCCCAGCTCCTCGGCGCTGATCACCTCGCCCGTGGCGGCCTTCACCAGCGGCGGACCGGCCAGGAAGATCGTGCCCTGGTCACGGACGATGACCGTCTCGTCGCTCATGGCCGGCACATAGGCGCCGCCGGCGGTGCACGAACCCATGACGCAGGCGATCTGGGCGATGCCCGCCGCGCTCATCCGGGCCTGGTTGAAGAAGATGCGGCCGAAGTGGTCGCGGTCGGGAAACACCTCGGCCTGGTGCGGCAGGTTCGCCCCGCCGCTGTCGACCAGATAGACGCACGGCAGGCGGTTCTGCTGGGCGATCTCCTGGGCGCGCAGATGCTTCTTCACGGTCATCGGGAAATAGGCGCCGCCCTTCACGGTGGCGTCGTTGGCGACGATCATCACCTCGCGGCCCGACACCCGGCCGATGCCGGTGATCACGCCGGCGCCGGGCGCTTCGCCGTTATAGAGGTCGCAGGCGGCCAGCTGGCCGATCTCCAGGAACGGCGAGCCGGGGTCCAGCAGGCGCTCGACGCGCTGGCGGGGCAGCAGCTTGCCGCGCGCCGCGTGACGCGTCCGGGCGCTCTCGGGACCGCCCAGGGCCGCCTGCGCGACCCTTTCGCGCAAAGTCTCCACGAGGCCGCGGTTGTGCGCGGCGTTTTTGGCGAAGGTCTCGCCGTTTTTGTCGATACCCGTGTTCATCTTCGGCATTAGCGAGGCATAGCCTTTTCCGTTTCCCACCGAAAGCCGCAGTTTTTGACCTTCGATGGTCAAGTTCCGCGGTTCAAGTTAGCGTCCCACCCGTGGTCACCCTGCCCGACTTCATGGCCGATACGGCCCTCGCCCGGCTCTTCGCGCAAGAACACCGCGAAGGCGACGCCGCCTGGTTCTCATTGCCGGGCGGCGCGACACTCTATGCGCCTGGCGAGGCGGCGGACTACCTCTACTTCCTGCGCACCGGGCGGCTGGGCGCCTTTCGGCGGGAAGAAGGCCAGGAGCCGCAGTTCCTGGGGGTGATCCGGCCGGGCGAACCGGCCGGCGAGATGGCGATGATCGCCGGATCGCCCCACTCGGCCAACCTGGTGGCCCTGCGCGATTCGGAAATCCTGGCCCTGCCCCGCGCCGCCTTCTTCGAAGCGGTCGAGCGCGATCCCGACGTGATGATCGAGCTGTCGCGGCTGATGATCCGCCGCGCCCGCAACGCCGGGGCCCACGCCTCGATCGGCGACCCGTCGGTCTACGGCTTCATCGCCGTCGAGCCCGGCAAGCTGATCCGGCCGATCGTCGAGCGCATCGCCCACGCCATCGGCGTCCTGGGCTATTCGGTCACCGTCGAGGGCGCCGAATCCCTGCTGGCCCCGACCGAGTGGTTCAGCAATGTCGAGCGCCGGCACGACTTCGTGCTGTACGTGGCCGAGGCCACGGAGACCGCGTGGAAGCACGTGGTCGGCCGCCAGGTGGATCGGCTGTTCCGCGTCGGCCAGGGCGACCGCGCGCCGCCGCCGGTCATCCCCTCCTACGCCTCGGGTCCGCTGCAGGAGCAGCGGCTGGTCGACCTGATCCTTCTGMAGCCGGCCAGCGTCACCCACCCCAAGGGCTCGGGCGAATGGCTGGACGCCACCCAGGCCGCGCGGCTGTTCCATCTGCGCGAGAACGGCATGGCCGACGTCCAACGCCTGGCGCGGGTGCTGACCGGTCAGTCGGTGGGCCTGGTGCTGTCGGGCGGCGGGGCGCGGGCCTACGCCCATGTCGGCGCGATCCAGGCGTTGCGCGAGCGCGGCGTGCCGATCGACTTCGTCGGCGGCTCGTCGATGGGCGCCGTGGTCGCCGCCGGCCTCGCCATGGGCTGGGACGACGGCGAGATGGAGACCCGCATCCACAAGGCCTTCGTCGAGACCAGCCCGCTGGACGACATCGCCTTCCCCCTCGTGGCCATGACCCAGGGGCTGAAGGTCAAGGCGCGGCTGAACGAGCATTTCGACGACATCGAGATCGCCGACCTGTGGCTGCCGTTCTTCTGCGTGTCGTCGAACCTGACCTCGGGGGCCTATCACCTGCATCGCCAGGGCGTGCTGCGCGACGCGCTGCGGGCCTCGATCTCGCTGCCCGGCGTGCTGCCGCCGGTGGCCGACGGCAATTCGGTGCTGGTCGACGGGGCGGTGATGAAGAACTTCCCGGCCGACGTCATGCGCGCCTTCCAGCTGGGCCCGATCGTCGGGGTGGACGTCACGCGCGGCCGCAGCATCACCGCGGCAGACATCAGCCGCCCGCCGTCGCTGTGGCGCTGGTTCTGGTCGGGCGAGTGGCGCAAGGGCCCGCCGATCGTCGCCCTGCTGATGCGGGCCGCCACGGTCTCGACCGGCCGCGACCTGGCCGCCAGCCGCGAGGCCACCGACGTGCTGATCACGCCCAAGCTCAACGAGATCGACATCCGCGACTGGAAGGCCTTCCAGCCGGCGATCGCCGCTGGCCGCGCCGCCGCGGCCCTGGCGCTGGACAGCCTGGGCAAGCCCGTGACCGAGATGCGCCGCCGCCCCAGCCTGGCCGACCTGGCCGCCCAAGCCGAAAAAGGTGCCCGGAGTCAGTAGCGCCGGGYGACCACGAACAGCCGGGGGAACGGAAGCAGCGTCACCCCGTCCTCGCGGCGCGGGTAGTCGACTGTCAGCCGTTCGCGCCAGGCCGCCAGGAAGGCCGCGCGTTCAGCCGGATCGCTGAAGGCCTCCAGATAGGGCCGCAGGCTGGTCCCCGAGGTCCAGTCGACGATCGGGTCGTCGCCGCCCAGGGCGTGGACATAGGTCGTCACCCAGACGTCGAGGTCCTCGCTCAGCGGCGACAGCCAGTCGTAATAGGGGCGCGGATCGACGCCGGAGCGCACGCGCTCGACCTCGGCCAGCCGCGACGCCCACGGGCCGTTCAGCGCCGTCTCGCGCAGACTGCGCCGCCAGCCGTCGTCGGCCACCACGGGGATCTGGCAGGCCAGGACGCCGCCCGGCGCCAGCAGGCCCATCAGGCGCGGGAACAGCGCCGCGTGGTCGTCCACCCACTGC